>CAYWBE010000018.1:0-5106 GCA_964456295.1 uncultured Candidatus Nemicrothrix sp. | reverse complement strand
GCACCCCCGACCACCACCGCAACGCCCACCACCACCGGCAGCGGGCACGACGACGCCTGGCCGGAGTCGGTGCTGTCGCTGCTGGAGGTCGACGACGAGCCCCGCACCGAGGGCTACGACCGCGACGAGTGGGGCCGCTGGTCCGACGACGACCGGGACTGCCTCAACACCCGACACGAGGTCCTCATGACCGAGGACATCAGCGGATCGCCCTTCCTGCGCGACGACGGCTGCCTGGTCACCGGCGGGCGCTGGCTGGCCGCCTTCACCGGCACGGTGGTCGACGACCCCCGCGACCTCGACATCGACCACTTCGTCCCACTGGCCAACGCCCACCGCAGCGGCGGCTGGCGGTGGGACCGCGACACGAAGCGCCGCTACTTCAACGACCAGGAGGACCCCCGGCACCTGATCGCCGTGACCGCCTCGGCCAACCGTTCCAAGGGCGACAGGGGCCCCGAGGCCTGGCCGCCACCCGACGAGTCGTACTTCTGCACGTACGCCGACACCTGGATGGACGTCAAGGTCCGCTGGGGACTCACCGTCACCTCGGCGGAGATGGCCGCACTCCGCCAGATGCTCGTCGACTGTGAGGCCGATCCCCACCCGTGGACCATCGAACTACCGGTGATCGACCTCGGCGATCCCATCGACCTGGGCGACCCGATCAACCTGGGCGACCCGATCGACCTGGGCGCCACGGAGGACGGCTCCTAGGCCCGACGACCCCGACTCAACGGGGCTGGGCGAGGTACTCGATCAGGGCGTCGGGGGGTGGATTGGTGACCGTACGGCCGTCGGGCAGGACCACCGTGGGCACGGTCTCGTTCCCGTCGTTGACCGACCGGACGAACGCCGCATCCTGTGGATCGTCCCAGATGTCGCGGAGCTCGACGTCGATCCCCGCGGCGTCCAGGGCGGTCAGCAGGCTTTCGGAGTAGCCGCACATGCGCCGCCAGTAGACGATCGGGAGACGTCCGGTGTCTTCGGTGGTCATGAGGGTCCACTCTGCTCGGGGGAGAGGGCGGCCGTCAGGGCGGCGGCCAGCCGGTCGCAGAGTCGACCACGCTCCGGCGAACCGAGCAGCACCGGGTTGTTGATCCCCTGACCCATCACGACCAGGACGTCGGCCAGTTCGTCGGGGTCACCGGCGATGATCCGTCCCGCCGCCTGGCCCAGGTCCACGAACCGCCGGTTGGCGTCACGGGCGTCGGCCTCGTGGCGACGGTAGGCGTCGCGCAGTGGCCGGCTCTCAGGCAGACGGGCCAGGGCAGCCCGCATGACCAGTGCCTCGGCCGTGAATGCCTCGGCCAGCCCCCCGACGAGGGCGGACATCGTCCCCTCCAGGCCATGGTCCAGCAGGTGCTCGGCGGTCAGTGGCCGGGTGCTGGCGTCCACCACCCGGTCCAGGGCCCGGTCGAAGGCGGCGGCCAACAGGCCGTCGCGCCCCTCGGGGAACCGGTTGTAGATGGTGGCCACGCTCACCCCGGCGTCGGCTGCCACCTGGTCGACGGTGAACGAGCCGTCGGACCGCAGACGGGCCAGGGTCGCCTCGACCAGGGCGCCGTGGGTCCGGGCGGCCCGGCCGACCGGAGGATCTGCAACCATTCCGTAACTGTAGATCACTTCTATCTTGGATTGACGTTTCTTGAATGATCTTCTAGATTCTTGTGCCATGTCCCAACATTCCGCGGCGACCGCCGCCGACCTCATCGCCGCAGCCCGGGCCATCGGGCCCTCACTTGCCGAACGGGCTGAACGGATCGAGGCCGAACGGACCCTCCCCGACGACGTGGTGGCCGACCTCCGCGACGCCGGCCTGTTCCGCCTCCTCACCCCGACCGACCTCGGCGGGCCGGAAGCCGACGTAGCCACGGCATCGGAGGTCATCGCCGAGGTGGCCCGCCACGACGGCGCCGCCGCATGGTGCGTGATGATCGCCGGCACCACCTCGCTCATGGCCGGCTTCCTCCCCGCCGACGTGGCCTCACTCGTCTTCGGCTCCCCCGATTCCTGCGCCGGCGGGTACGCCGCCCCGGTGGGCACCGCCACCCCGGTCGACGGCGGCCTCCGGGTGTCGGGCACCTGGGCGTGGGGATCAGGCACCCGCCACTGCAACTGGATCGGCGGCGGCGCCCGAATCGTCGGACCGGACGGGAAGCCCACCCGCCGCGACGACGGCCTGGTCGCCCCATTCGTGTTCTTCGACCGGGACGACGTCGAACACCTCGACACCTGGCACGTCACCGGCCTGTCGGGCAGCGGCTCGGCCGACTACCGGGTCACTGACGCATTCGTCCCCGAGGGTCGGTGGCTCCAGATGATGGACGCCACACCACGCCTCGACGGCCCGACCTGGCGATTCCCCTTCTACGGGATGCTGGCCATCGGCATCGCCTCGGTGTCCATCGGCCTTCTGGACGGGGCCGTTGAACGCTTCGCCGAGCTGGCCACGGCCAAGAAGCCCGAGGGCTCGGGCCGCACCCTGGCCGAGCGGACATCCGGACAGGTGGCGCTGTCGGCCGCCGAGGCCACCGCCCGCTCAACCCGGGCCTTCCTGCACGACGCCATCGGTACGGCGTGGACCACCGCGGCGGCCGGTGACCCCCTCACCATCGAGCACCGGCGCAGCCTCCGTCTGGCAGCCAGCGACGCCGCCCAGCGGTGCGCTGACTCGCTGGCCGCCCTCGGTCGAGAGGCGGGCGGCGCCGCGGTCTACCTGCGCGAACCCCTCCAACGGAAGGTCCGCGACGGGCAGGTGGCCGCCACCCATGCCATGGTCGCCCCCCGGATCCACGAGCTCACCGGCCGTCTGGCCCTCGGGCTCGAGACCGACACGACCCTCCTCTAGCGGCCCGGCCTCGGACGACCCGGCCTCCTCCAGCGACCAGACTCCAGACGACCATGGAC
The DNA here is from genome assembly GCA_964456295.1 of uncultured Candidatus Nemicrothrix sp. Taxonomy (GTDB): domain Bacteria; phylum Actinomycetota; class Acidimicrobiia; order Acidimicrobiales; family MedAcidi-G1; genus UBA9410. Next base: position 2,196 of record CAYWBE010000018.1, on the reverse strand, counting down.
TTCACCCTTCCCCCCGACGACGACCCGAGGCGCCTCGAGATCCGCGCCTGGCTGGAGGTCAACCCCGACCCCGATCGGGCCACCCTGGCCGGCGGCGGGTTCATCGCCCCCCACTGGCCCGCGCCGTGGGGCCGCGACGCGGACGCCGTCACCCAGCTCATCATCGACGACGAGTTCCGGCGGGCCGGGGTTCGCATCCCCGGCGCCTCCATCGGCGTGGGATGGGCCGGCCCGACGATCATCGCCGGCGGCACCGAGGCCCAGAAGCACCGCTTCCTCCCGCCGATGCTGGACGACACCGAGGACTGGTGCCAGCTGTTCAGCGAGCCGGAGGCCGGTTCGGACCTGGCCTCGCTGCGAACCCGGGCCGTCCGCGACGGCGACCGGTACGTCGTCAACGGTTCCAAGGTCTGGTCCACCCGGGCCGACATCACCGACTGGGGCATCCTGCTGGTCCGCACGTCGGACGAAGGGCCACCCCAGAAGGGCATCTCCTACCTGCTGCTGGACATGACCACCCCGGGCATCGAGGTCCGTCCCATCGTGGAGATGACCGGCGGCCACCACTTCAACGAGACCTTCCTGACCGACGTGGAGGTTCCCGTCGAGAACCTGGTGGGCGCCGAGAACGAGGGCTGGCGCCTGGCCAAGGTCACCCTGGCCAACGAACGGGTGTCGCTGTCCCAGGGCGGCGTGCTGTGGGGCCGCGGCCCTGACGACCCGACGGTGCTGGCCCGCATCCGGGAACTGGGTTGCGACGATCCGGTCCTGCGGCAACGGGTGGCCGACCTCTACACCGAGATGGTGGTGCTGCGCCTGCTGAACCAGCGGGTCATGAGCGCCCAACTGGCCGGCGGCGACCCGGGACCGCTCTCGTCGATCCGCAAGGCCATCGGCGACGAGCACGGCCAGAAGGCCATGGCGCTGGTGAAGGACCTCGAGGGACCATCGACCATGCTGGACGGCCACTACCCGTACGAGGAACACGAGGCCCTCTGGGAGTGGGGCCACTACTTCTCCCGTGCGCTGACCATCGGCGGCGGCACCAGCGAGGTCCAACGCAACATCATCGGAGAACGGCTCCTGGGGCTCCCCCGGGAACCCCGGCCCTGACCCCAGACCCCCGACCCCAGACCCCGGCAACAGGAGACGACGTGTCCGATTCCCGATTCGACGAGTTCGAGTACCTGCGCTTCGAGCGCGACGGCGACGTCCTGGTCGTCACCGTGGACAAGCCCGACGACGACCTCAACAAGGTCGACGCCCAGATGCACCACGAGCTGGCCCTGCTGTTCAAGGTGCTACGCGAGGAGCGCGAGGCCCGGGCCGTGCTGCTGGCCGGCACCGAACGGGCCTTCACGGCCGGCGGCGACTTCGCCTGGTTCCCCCGGTTCTCCGAACCCGGCTACGCGGCCGACATCCGCCTGGACGGCAAGTCCATCGTGTGGAACATGCTCGACGTGCACCTGCCCGTGGTGTGCGCGGTCACCGGCCACGCCATGGGCCTGGGGGCCAGCATCGCCCTGCTGGCCGACATCACCGTCATGTCCGACACGGCCCGGCTCGGCGACCCCCACGTGAAGGTGGGCATCGTGGCCGGCGACGGCGGCACCGTGGCCTGGCCGCTGGCCGTGGGCCCGCAGTTGGCCAAGCGGTACCTGCTGACCGGCGATCCGGTCACCGCGGCCGACGCCGAGAAGATGGGCCTGATCGTCGAATCAGCCCCCGACCCCGAGGCCTGCGTGGCCGCCGGGCTGGCCTGGGCAAAACGCCTGGCCGCCGGCGCACCCCAGGCCGTGCAGTTCACCAAGCAGGCCGTCAACACCTGGATCAAGCAGACCTGCGGTCCGGCCTTCGATCTCTCGACGGCGCTCGAGACGGTGACCTTCGCGTCCGAGGACTTCCAGGAGGCCCTGGCCGCCCTGACCGAGAAGCGGGACCCCCGGTTCACCGGTCGGTAGTTCCGTAGACGCACCACACCTGACACCCACGAACGACCATCAACGGGAGAACACCATGACCTTCGAGACGGGCGGCGCCCGCGGCAACGAGATCGGCCTGCTCGACGGCCTGATGACCAACCGGGCCATGCGCCGGTACAGCGACGAACCGGTGTCCGACGAGGACATCTGGACCTGCCTGCAGGCCGCCGTCCAGGCGCCCAGTGGCGGCAACATCCAGCCGTACCAGTTCGTG
>CAYWBE010000017.1:9200-16145 GCA_964456295.1 uncultured Candidatus Nemicrothrix sp. | reverse complement strand
CGCTGTCGCTGCCGCATGCTGCGGCTACGACACCAATGGTCAGAAACAGGGCAAGGAACTTGAGGAACTTGCTCTTCATAGGGTGAACCCCCTCCGGTTCGCTGGTGTTCTGGGAGGGCGATCCCGCCACCCCCAGTGGTCACCCACCATTGGGCGACGGTGCTTAACGCTACGTGTCGCTGGTCACATCGGCAACTCGGGTAGCTATCGGCTGCCGGGGATCCCGGAAAGTGTGTGCTCCCAAGCGGCCGAGGTCCGGGCGGCTGGGTTCCGGGTTACTGGGGGTCAGGTGGCCGGGTGAACCTCGTCGAGCAGGCCGGTGGTCACGCTGTACACGAAGCCCCGGATGTGGCCGCGCTCGGGCAGGAACGGGCAGTCACGGAGTCGGGCCATCGACCGGCGGACACTCTCGGCGGGGCCGGTGAACGCGCCCACCGTCCACGGCGGCGTCTGTCCGACGTCGGTGGTCAGGTCGGTCAGGAACCCCGGTTCGTCGAGGCCGTCCAGGCCGCAGTCGGTGTGGTGCACCAGCACGACCTCGGTGGTGCCCAGCAGCCGCTGGGACAGGCACAGCGACCGGATCACGTCGTCGGTGACGATGCCGCCGGCGTTACGGATGACGTGGGCGTCGCCGGGCTGCAGGTCGAGCACCTGGACGGGGTCGAGGCGGGCGTCCATGCACGCCACCACGGCCAGCCGTCGGGCCGGCTCGGCCCGGGTCGGGATGTCGGGACTCCCCGGCACGTTCTCCTGGTCCATTCCTCAGTTCACCATCCGGTCCACCACTCAGTTCACCTGCTTGGCCATGCCATCCCAGTACGGGGCACGGAGCTTGAACTTCTGGAGCTTGCCGGTCGCCGTGCGGGCCAGCTCGTCGCGGAACTCCACCGACGTGGGGCACTTGAAGTGGGCCAACTTCTCCCGGCAGTGGTCGATCAGCGCGCGTTCATCTGGAGCGCCGGCATCTCCACTGGGGTCGCCGTCACCGCTTCCAGCATCGGGTGCCAGGACGACCAGGGCCTTGATGGTCTCGCCCCACTTCTCGTCCGGTACGCCGATGACGGCCACCTCGGCCACCGCGGGGTGGGAGAACAGCGCGTCCTCGACCTCGATGGACGACACGTTCTCGCCGCCGGAGATGATGACGTCCTTCTTGCGGTCGGTGATGGTCACGAAGTTGTCGTCGTCGATGGTCGCCCCGTCGCCGGTGTGGAACCAGTCGTCGGCCAGGGCCTCGGCGGTGGCCTCGGGCTGGGCCCAGTAGCTCTTCAGCACGTGGTTGGTTCGAGCGAGCAGTTCGCCCTCGGGCGACGTGGTGAGGTTCACCCCCAGTGCCGGGGCGCCGGCCCGCGACAGGCGGGCGGCCCGCTCGGCCGGGGTGTCGGCGTCCCACTCGGAGCGGCTCCGGTTCATGGTGAGCAGTGGGGCGGTCTCGGTCAGCCCGTAGATCTGGATGAACTCCCAGTCCAGCTCGGTCTCGACCCGTTCGATGGTCCGGGTGGGGGGTGGCGCGCCGGCCACCACGCAGCGCATGGTCCCGGCGCCCGGGACCGGTCCGTCCCAGTCGGCCGCCGCGTCCAGCACGGCCGAGATGACCGCCGGTGCACCGCAGAGCAGCGTCACGCCGTGTTCGGCGATGCGGCGCAGAATCTCCGGGCCGTCGACCTTGCGAAGCACGATGTGCTTCCCGCCCATGCCGGTCATGGCGTACGGCATGCCCCAGCCGTTGCAGTGGAACATGGGCAGGGTGTGGAGGTAGACGTCCCGGTCGTTCACCCCGGCCTGCCAGCCGAACACCGCGGCGTTCAACCACAGGTTCCGATGGGTCATCTCGACGCCCTTGGGGCGGGCCGTGGTGCCGCTCGTGTAGTTGATGGTCGCCGTGGCGTCCTCGTCCGGGGTCCACGGCCGGGGCTCGACCCCCTCCACGAACAAAGAGTCGGACTCCTCGCCGGCCAGCAGCCGGGTACCGACCTTCACGTCGCCCAGGTCGGCCTCCAGCTCGGGATCCATGATGAGGACCTCGGCACCCGAGTGGTCGACGATGTACTGGACCTCCTCGGCGTTGAGCCGGAAGTTGATGGGCACGCCGACCCGCCCGAAGGCGCTGGTGCCGAACAGGAAGGTCAGGAGGCGTGACGCGTTGTGGCTGACCATGGCCACCCGTGCCCCGTGGTCCAGCCCCATGCCGTCGAGGCCGGCGGCCATGGCCCGTGACAGTTCGGCCACCCGCCGGTAGGTCAGGTCGGGCATCGGGGCGGCCACCTGGTCGGGTTCGTCCACGAAGGCGATCCGGTCGCCGTACACGAGCTCGGCCCGACGCAGGTGGTCGGCGATGGTCAGCGGGATCTTCACGGGGTGACTCCTCAGGCGGTGCGGGTGTCCTGGTCCTGGTCCGGACGGTGGCCCGAGACTAGGGCCACGCCAACCGATGGTCGGACCCGGGAATCAGGAATCGGGTCAGCGGCGGTCGGGTCCGACGCTCTACCATCCGAACCGTGGAACACGATGAGCAGGGGACAAGGGACGCACAGTTGGCCGAGTTCCGGTCGAGCATCGACAACATCGACGCGGCGCTCATCCACCTGCTGGCCGAACGCTTCAAGGTGACCACCAGGGTCGGCGCCTACAAGGCGACCGTCGGGATGCCGCCGGCCGACCCGGACCGCGAGGCCCTCCAGGTACAGCGGCTACGCGACCTGGCCGAGGCGGCCGGTCTGGACCCGGTGTTCAGCGAGAAGTTCCTTCGCTTCGTGATCGACGAGGTGATCCGCCACCATGCAACGGCCAACGGGGACGCGACCGACGGGAACGCAACCGACGGGGACTAGCCCCGGGGATCAGTGTTCCGTGGTGCCGGTGGTCAGCCCTCGGCCAACTCCCGGTCCTTGGCCACCTCGTCGAGGTCCTCGTACTCCTCGCCGGTGTCCACCCAGTGCTCGAACTCGATCACCCCGATGTCGGTGAACCGGTCCCGCAGCCAGCCGTCGCCGGCATCCAGGAGGCCCAGCTTCCTGCAGTTGGGGACGATCTTGGAGAACAGCAGCTTCTGGAAGACCCGTAGCTCGTCGGGCATCTCGAGGCTGAACTTGACCATGTCCTTGACCGGTACGCCCATGCGCTCCCACACCTCCTGGCGCATGAACCGGTCCCGCATCCGCAGGGCGGCCTCGAAGGCGAACTCCTGGCGGTCGCGCAGCTCGGCCACCGTGAGCTCCTGGTACACCTCCTGGAGGCTGAGCACCCCGAAGGCCACGTGGCGGGCCTCGTCGGCCATCACGTAGCGGAGCAGCTTCTTGAGCAGGGGCTCCTCGGTGGTCTGGTGCATGAAGCCGAAGGCGGCCAGGGCCAGGCCCTCGACCATGATCTGCATGCCCAGGTAGGTCATGTCCCAGCGGCTGTCCTCGAGGATGTCGTCAAGGAGCGACCCGAGGTGGGTGTTGACCGGGTACCTGATGCCACCCATCTTCTGGTCGAGGTACTGGGCGAACACCTCGACGTGTCGGGCCTCGTCGACCACCTGGGTGGCCGCGTAGTACTTGGCGTCGATCCACGGGACGGTCTCGACGATCTTGGCCGTACACAGCAGGGCACCCTGCTCGCCGTGCATGAACTGGCTGAGGCTCCAGTTCATGGACTCCACGCCCACCTCCAGCCATTCCTCCTCATTCAGCTTGTGGAGCGGCGATGCGGGGTTGTCGGCGAAGTAGGCCACCTCGGCCGGGTCGGCGGGGGCCAGCACGGCGTACGGGTCGACGTCGATGGACCAGTCAAGGTCGGTCTGGCCGTTCCACTGGGAGGTCTTGGCCTTCTCGTAGAGCTTGTCGAGGTTGGCCCGCTCGCCCTTGTCGTAGCGCCACGTGAAGATGGCGTCCGCGTTGTCCTCGACGGTGCTGATCAGCGAGGTCATGTCCTCGTTGGAGCGCGAGAAGTCGGTGATCCGGTCCGGGTCGTTGGCATACGCCCGGAAGTCGAAGTCCTGATCGGAAATGGCCTGGTCGGAGACGGCCTGGTCGGGGAGTGGCTCGGTGGTGGTCATGTCCTGGTTCCTGGTTCCTGGGTTCTGGTCTCTGGCTGGGGGGACTGGTCGGGTCTCGGTTCAGGTGGCCCTGGGTCAGCTGGTCTTGGTGTGGGCGGGGTCCTCGATGACCTCGACGCCTTCGAGGGCATCCGGGTCGAAGCCGCCCAGCCCGTCAGGGGTGGGGGCGTCGGTGTCCTCGACCCGCCCTTCGAGGTTGAGGGCCTCGGCGGTGTTCTCCCAGTCCTCGTACTCGATGATGTTCATCTCCTGGAAGCGCTCCCGGAGCCACCCGTCACGGTGGTCCAGCAGGCCCAACTTCTTGCAGTTGGGGACGATCTTGGAGAACAGGATCCGCTGGAACCGGCGTTGGGCCTCCCGGTCGGGGAGTGCCGCCTCGATCTCCTCGTTGGAGATGCCGAAGGCCGGCCACAGTTCGGCGTTCAGGGTGCGACGGCGCATCTGCTCGCACGCCTCGTAGGCGAACTCCTGCCGGAGTCGGAACTCGTCGGCCGGCATGTCGTCGTAGATCTCCCGCAGCGACAGGATCCCGAAGGCCACGTGCCGGGCCTCGTCGGCCATCACGTAGCGGAGCATCTGCTTGAGCAGCGGCTCCTGGGTGGTGCCCAGCATCATCCCGAAGGCGGCCAGGGCCAGGCCCTCGATGACCACCTGCATGCCCAGGTAGACGAGGTCCCAGCGTTCGTCGGTGAGGACCGTGTCCAGCAACGACTTCAGGTTCTCGTTGATGGGGTAGGTGGTGGGCATCTTCTCGTCGAGGTACCGGGCGAACGCCTCGACGTGGCGGGCCTCGTCGACCACCTGGGTGGAGCCGTAGTACTTGGCCTCGATCCACGGCACCGCCTCGACGAGACGGGCCGTGCACAGCAGGGCGCCCTGTTCGCCGTGGAGGAACTGGCTGAGCGAGGCGCACTGGGAGTGGATGGCGAAGTTCACCCACTCGTCGTCGTTCCACGAGGCGACGGGCGAGCCCTTGACGTCGAGCAGGCTGCGGGCCGGGAAGCCGGGCGGGATGCCGGTGACCTCTTCCTGGAGGCGGACCATCCGTTCCGGGTCGACGTCGATCGTCCAGTCCAGGTCGTCGCTGACGTTCCACTGCGACCGCTTGGCCTTCTCGTAGAGGCGGTTGAGGCCGTCGCGGCCCCGTCCGTAGTCCCAGGTGAACTGGGCGTCGAATTCTGCCCGGACCTTGTCCAGGAGGTCGGTGAACGCTGCTTCGCCTGCTGCCACGTCGTCGGCACTGACGCCGGGTTCGGTGATGGTCACGATGGGTCTCCGGGGGTCTGGGCGGGGGAACGGTGGTCGGTCTGGGCGGATGCGGCTGGGCCGAGGCTGGTGATCACCCGGTCGAGGACCTCGTGCCACGCCGCCGGGTCGGGGAGTTCCATGCCCAGTGAGCGGGTCAGGAGCATCCCGAAGCCGATGGCGTGGGCCAGGCGGACCACGGCCTGCTCGTCGAGGTCGGGGTCGAAGAGGCCGGCGTGGGTGCCCTCGTCGACCAGCTTTCCGAGACGGCGGTCCGCGTCGGCGACGCGCTCCCGGAGGCGGTCGGCCAGTTCGGGGTCCCGTCGGGCCGCCACCACGGCTTCGAGGAACAGTCCGTGGCCGCCGTCGAGGTCGTCCAGCAGGTGGTCGCCCAGGGTCGACAGGACCTGCGTGGCAGGGAGTCGGCCGCCTGATTCCGAAGAACCCGGGCCGTTGAGCACGTTGTCCAGGGAGTCGGGAACGTGGTGGTCGACGGCTTCCAGCAGCAGTTCGGCCTTGCCGCCGAACCGGTTGTAGATGGCCCCGGTGGTGACGCCGGCCCGACGGACGATCTCGGCTACGCCGGTCTTCTCATAGCCCTTTTCGGCGAACACCTCGGCGGCCGCGTACAGGAGGCGGTGGGTGAGCTCGTCGTGGGTGGGGGAATGGTGGGAGTCGGTCAGGGCCACGGTCTGATAATAACCATTGTTATTACCGGCGGTCAAGTCGCCGGGTCAAGTCAACGGGTCAAGTCGGTGACCGGGTTCACGGCCCGCGCGCCGGATCCGGACGTGGACGCCGTCCGGGGCCTAGGTTCCCCGTCCATGCACTTCGGCGTCGCCTTCTTCCCCACGTCCTATGCCATCAGCCCGGTCGAGTTGGGCGCTGCCCTCGAGGAGCGGGGCTTCGAGTCGGTCTGGCTGGCCGAGCACAGCCACATCCCGGCATCCCGGGCGTCGGCGTGGCCCGGCGGAGCCGAACTGCCACAGATGTACTACGACACCCTGGACCCGTTCGTGACCCTCGGGGCCATGGCCAGCGCGACCAGCACCCTGAAGTTGGGCACCGGCATCGCCCTGGTCGTCCAGCGTGATCCCATCCACACCGCCAAGGAGGTGGCCAGCCTGGACGTGCTGTCCGACGGGCGGGTGCTGTTCGGGGTGGGCGCCGGCTGGAACCACGAGGAGATGGCCGACCACGGCACCGACCCCGCCCGTCGCTTCGGCCTCATGCGCGAGCGGGTCGAGGCCATCAAGGCCCTGTGGGCCGGCGAGGTGGCCGAGTACCACGGTGACCAGGTGGACTTCGACGCCACGTACCAGAACCCCAAGCCGGTCCAGCGACCCCATCCGCCGATCCACGTTGGCGGGGTGGCGCCCGGCGGCCTGCGCCGCGCCGTGGCCTACGGCGACGGTTGGATCCCCATCGGGGGTCGTACTCCGGTCGACGGAGCGCACCTCGCGGCGCTGCGGGCCGAGGCCTGTGCCGAGGTGGGACGCGACCCGGCCGAGGTCGAGATCTCCATCTACTACGCGCCGGCCGACGCCGCGGTGCTGGCCGATCTGGCCGAGCACGGCATCGAACGGGCAGCCTTCAACCTGCCGTCGGTGCCACGTGACGAGGCGCTGGCCCTGTTGGACGGGTACGCCGAGGTGATGGCC
>CAYWBE010000017.1:0-9100 GCA_964456295.1 uncultured Candidatus Nemicrothrix sp. | reverse complement strand
CAGGTCGGCGGCCAGGGCGGCCTGCTGTTCGGCGGTCAGGTCCACGGCCAGTTCCAGGGCCGGGAAGTCGCTACCCAGTCGGACCGGACCCGTCTCCAGGGAGAACGTCAGGTACTGCACGGCTGACAGCCGTCCCCGACCGACCTGAGTGGGATCGAACTCGGCGTAGCTCCTGGTGCCGTCAGCGTTCTCCGCGTACAGGCACTCCTGGAGGCCCAGCCAGGCCTCCAGTAGGGGGCGCCGGCGGGCCTCGTCCTCGATCTCGATCAGCAGGGCGCACCCCAGCTGGCCGGATCCGCCGAGCATGGCGTTGTAGGTGTCCAGCTCCTCGCGGATGCTGGACTCCCGGACGATCCGCTCGGCCCGCATGATCTCCTGGACCTGGTAGCGCATCGTCTGGTGGTTCTCGAACAGGAAGGTCAGGTGCTCGCCGAGGTGGATCCGGCGCGGCTTCTTGGCCTCCATGGCGGCGGCCCGGTGGCCGTCCCGCTCATCGGCGTAGGTCTGCCAGTCGACGATCTCGTCACGTCGGAGGTGGTGGGGGGTCGGGGTCGGTCGGTCGGTCATGGCGAGCCCGTTCCATCGTCGGCCGGTTGTTCGGGTGGGACCACGGCCGTGGCGAATCCATCAGGCTCATAGGCCCGGGCCAGGATCGACATGGGGTGCATGGGGCGGCGGCCGGCGTGCTGGCCGAACTGGAGGGCAGCCAGTGGACAGTCGGTGGCCCAGACCTCGGCCTCGGCACCCTGCAGGCCGTCGAAGGCCTTCCTGCCGATCCGGACCGACGCCTCGAAGCCCTCCACCTTCATGGCGTGCGTGCCGTCGTGTCCACAGCACTCCATGGTCGTCGACGGCTTCACCCCCGGGATCTTCCGGAGCAGGTCCCGGCCCTTGAATCCCACGGCCTGGGTTCGCAGGTGACAGGGGGCGTGGTAGGCGACCGTCCCGGGTGTCGATGCGAAGTCGTCGTCGAACCGGTCCTCGTTGCGGATCGACCACAGGAACTCCGCCGGGTCCGACACCGCAGCGGCCAGCCGCCCGGCCCGCTCCCGATCCTCGGGGGCGACCAGCTCCGGGTACTCGCGCCGCAGCATCATCGAACAGGTCGGATTGATGGCCAGCACCTTCTTCCCGGCGTCCACGTGGGGCTCGAGGCGGTTCAGGTTGGTGGTGGCCCGCTCCCGCAGGGCATCCAGGTCGCCCGACTCCCAGGCCGGCATCCCGCAGCAGGCCAGGCCTTCTTCACAGGTCAGCGCCACCCCGTTGCGTTCCAGCACGGCCACGGTGTCGTGGCCCACCTCTGGTTCGTTGTGCTCCACGTAGCAGGTGGGGAACAGGACGGCCTCGCCGGTGGTCGGGTCGTCCGACACCAGGCCCCGGCGCCGCGCCCATGAGGTGAACGTGGTCCGGGCGAAGCGGGGTAGGTCCTTGTCCCGGTGCACGCCGAGGACCTTCTCCAGGAAGATCCGGTGGATCCGGCTCCGGGCGTTGGCCATGTTGGCCAGTCCGCCTGACGCCCGGGCCATCGCAGCGGTGCGATCGGGGTCGCCCAGGATGCGTTCCCGGCGAGCCAGACCGTCGGCCCGTGCCCGCTGGGCCTTGTAGCGGTGGACCAGCTTCGGGAAGTCCAACTGGAAGTCGTGTCCGTCGCGCACCGTGTACGGGCACTGCACCTCGCAGAGCTTGCACTGGAAGCATTCGTCCATGATCCGGTCGGTCTCGGCGGTGGTGATGGACCGGACGTCGCCGTCGTGGCGGTCGTCCAGGAACGAGAACAGCGACGGGAACGAGTCGCAGTACTTGAAGCACATCCGGCATCCGTGGCAGATCTCGAAGGTGCGGTCGACCTCTCCCTGCAGGGCGTCCGCGTCCCAGTAGACGGGATCGGACGGGTCGTAGGTCAGCCCCGGGGTGGGGGCGTAGGGGATGTGGTCGGGCATGTGTCTCTGGTGGGTTGCTGGGGTGGCTTCCCCGGGCGGGGATGCCGGCTCAGACGCGACGCACCGGCCGTCCCGCGGGGGTCCGGCCGGTGCGGCTCACGTCTCGGGTTTCCAGTCCGATGGGCCCGGAGGGCGCACCGGCGGGGGAGTGTCCGCTCAGCTGGCTGCGTCGAGCAGCGACTGGAACCGACCGGCGTGGGCCTTCTCGGCCTTGGCCAGGGTCTCGAACCAGTCGGCGATGTCGTCGTGGCCCTCCTCGCGGGCCGTCTTGGCCATGCCCGGGTACATCTCGGTGTACTCGTGGGTCTCGCCGGCCACTGCGGCGGCCAGGTTCTCCAGGGTGTCGCCGATGGGCAGGCCGGTGGCCGGATCGCCGACAGCCTTGATGTAGTCGAGGTGGCCGTGGGCGTGGCCGGTCTCGCCTTCGGCGGTGTCGCGGAAGTTTCCGGCGATGTCGGGGTAGCCCTCGACGTCGGCCACCTTGGCGAAGTAGAGGTAGCGGCGGTTGGCCTGCGACTCGCCGGCGAAGGCGGCCTTCAGGTTCTCGAGCGTCTGGCTGCCGTCGAGGCTCATGGTGGTGCTCCTGCTTTCTGAGAACCGGGTTCTCGGGGTTGGGCGGGTTCGGAACCCCTTGTGCGGGGCTGCGTCTGGACAATCTAGACCGGTGGACCGGCCACGCGGGACCCCGGTGGCGGGTGCTGATGCCCGGGAGTCAACCCTCGTCGTCGTAGCGGGGCACGTCCGAGCCGACGTGGGCGGTGAACAGGTCGAGGATCTCGCCGGGCTCGGCGTGGCGGCCCGTCTCGGACTTGGAGTAGAGGATCGTGTCGTCGACCACCACGTCGAACACCCCGTTGTCGCCAGTCACCAGGACCAGGTCGTCGATGACGTTCTGGTAGGTGGCCAGCAGGTCGCCAGCCGCGCCCACGGCGCGGGAGGAATAGTCTCAGGGGACGCAGTAGGTGATGCGGATCCGGTGGGTGGACGGTTCGGCCATGGTCCGGACCCTAGGCGCGGCCGGGTGGTTCGGTCGTGGCCCCGGCCACCAGGAGGGCGCCCGGGCGGGCCGCCAGGGCGCACGGCATGGTTCCGAACGCCTCGCCGTCGGCCCGGACGGTCGGGGAGGCATCGATGACCTCCAGCCGCACCTCGGCTGCCCGGTAGGTCGTGACGTCCGGATGGTCCAGGTGGGCCCCGGTCCGGACCTTGGGGAAGGCCCGCAGGAGGGCCAGACGCCCCACGTCACCGACCAGGCAGACGTCCAGGAGGCCGTCGTCCGGTCGGGCGTCGGGACTGATCCGCATGCCCCCGCCGAAGAGCCCGATGTTGGCCACCACGACCACGGCAGCCCGCGGTTCGAGCACCGCTCCGCCGTCGGAGCCACCGGTCAGGGTCAGGCGGAACCGGCCCGGTCGCATGGTGGGGATCCCGGCCAGCGTGGCCAGGGTGTAGCGGGACGGCCCGCGGGGCCATCGCATGGCCTCGGCCCGGGCGTTCACCAGGGCGGGAAAGCCGGCGATGCAACTGGTCAGGGCATGTCGGGTCGAAGGGCCCGGGTCGGCGGACGGCCCATCCCGACGCTCCACCAGGTCCACGGGGACCGGGTCAGCCAGGGCCCGGTCCACCCGGTGGTCGAGGTCGCCGACGTCCAGCCCGAGGGCGGCTGCTGCGTCGTTGCCGGTGCCGGCGGCCACGATGCCGAGCACGGTCGGCGATCCGGCTGCCGCGTCGGCCGCCAGGTGGCCGATGCCGTCGCCGCCCACCGCCAGCAGTCGGGGTATGCCGGCCTCGACGGCCCGGCAGGCTGCCGCGTGGGCCCCGGTAGCCGACGCGGCATCCAGCACCAGGGGCTCCACGCCGTGGTGCCGTAGGCGGTCCAGCACCCGGACGGCATCAGCGGCGGCACGTCCCCGGCGGGCCGCCGGATTGGCCAACAGGGCCACCTGGGCGGACTTCCGGGGCAGGGGTCGGTGCCGGTCGCCGGGTTGCCGCATCTCGGCCCCGCCGTTCGGTGACTGCTGACCCATCGGGCCATCATCGCCCATCGGTAGCCTCCGGCCCATGACTCATGCCCGCCGCCACCGTCGTGCCCGTTCCGTCACCGGCCTCGTGGCCGCTGCTGCGCTTCTGTCGTCGGCCTGTGGCGGTAGCAGTGGTACCGGCACCGTCGAGCCGGCCGCCGACGGCGTCCTACGGGTGATTGGTGACGACACCCAGGACTTCGACGCGGATGCCTACCGGGCGGCTGCCGGCGAGGTCGCCATCGAGTACGTGCTGTCCGGCTTCCAGGAGCACACCCTGGTCATCGAGGGTCGGGAGGACGACATGCGCCTCACCGTCGAGAACGGCGGGACCGATACCGGGACGATCACCCTGGAGCCGGGTCGCTACATCCTGTACTGCGACATCGCCGGCCACCGGGTGGGCGGCATGGAGGCTCGACTGCTGGTCGAGTAGGAGCGGGAGCCAGCGGGTCAGGACGCGGGCCTCACGAGGGAGCCCGGCCGGGAACCCGAAAAGCACGAACGACCCGCCCCGAGGGGCGGGTCGCTGCGTGTCAGCGGTCTGTCAGGAGCGGGATGCTCAGGCGACCGCCTCGAAGAGCAGGTGCATGACCACCGTGATGCCCAGGCCGATCACGATGGTGTCCTGGTGCTTGTCCAGCACCTTGCGGCACAGCACGCTGTCGTAGCCACCGAGCTTGCCGAGCGCCGAGACCTCCATGGCGATCCAGATGACCAGGAACACGATCCAGATGGTCAGGCGGGCGCCGGAGTCCGGGTTGCCGAAGTTGGCCCCGAAGTGGCTGGGCCACATCATGAAGAACACCAGCGGGATGGAGAACAGGGTGTTGACCCGGCTGGCCCGACCGGCCCGCTTGGCGGCCGCCGGAGCCGCGGGGTCGGCCTCGCCACCCTCGGAGACGGCGACCGACGAGCCGATGGCGATCTGCTGGGCCGGCCAGATGACCATCCACACGTTGGCGGCCATCGTCGTACCGAGCAGGAAGCCCATGGCGATGCCCATGCCGGACGCCGACTTCCAGTAGTCGCCGCTGTCCAGGACCTCCTGGTGGAACAGGATCCAGATGCCGGAGATCCAGGTCAGCAGGGCGGCCCAGCGGAACCACCACAGGGTCCGCCACGTGATCTTGCGGAGCGCCTCGCCACGGGCCGCGTCGCCCATCTCGGCGAAGGCCGAGCCCTGGATGAAGTTGAAGAAGTACAGGAGGCCGATCCAGGTGATCCCGGCCAGGTAGTGGGCGTAGCGGCCGACGGCCTGGCCGCCTCCTGTCATGCCCATCCAGTCGCTGAACAGTTCCACGTAGGTCTCCCTCGGTATCGCGCCCCGAATGGCGCACTTGGACGGTCACGATAATGGCATGCCGCGCGCGCGGCGACAACGACCCGGCGGCCTCCCGGTGGCGGGCCTCAGTCCACCAGCACGTCGGCGAAGCGGTCCCTCAGGGTCTTCTTGGAGAACTTCCCCACCGAGGTCTTGGGCACCTCGTCGATGAACTCCACCCGGTCGGGCATCCACCACTTCACGACCCGACCGTCCAGCCACTCGAGGACCTGGTCGGAGGTCAGCTCGGCGCCCTCGACGGGGACCACGCAGGCCATGGCCCGCTCGCCCCACTTGGTCGACGCCACGCCGATGACGGCCGCCTCGGCCACGTCGGGGTGGGCCATGATCTCGTTCTCGAGCTCCACCGAGCTGATCCACTCGCCGCCCGACTTGATGAGGTCCTTGGTCCGGTCGACCAGGCGGATGTAGCCCTCGGCGTCGGTGGTGGCCACGTCGCCGGTCTTGAGCCAGCCGTCGTCGGTGAACGACTCCGGTGAGCGTTCGTCGTCGTAGTAGCTGCCGGCCACCCAGGGGCCGCGAACCTGGAGTTCGCCGCTGGTCTGACCGTCCCACGGCAGCTCCTCGCCGGTCTCCGGCTCGGCGATCCGGAAGTCCACGCACGGGGCGATGAGGCCCACCGCGGTACGTAGGTCGGCCTTGGCGTCGTCGTCGAGGTGGTCGAGGGCGGACTTGATCCCACAGGTGGCGGCCAGCGGGCTGGTCTCGGTCATGCCCCACGCCTGGAGGATGGGTAGGCCGGTGGCCTCCCGGAAGCCCTCTGAGAGCGACCGTGACACGGCCGATCCGCCGCACACCACCGACCGCAGGGCCGAGGTGTCACGGTCGGGGAGCTCAGGCAGGACGCCCATCCAGATGGTGGGCACGCCGGCGGCCACGGTCACCGACTCGTCCTCGATGAGGCCGGCCAGCGCGCCGGGCGACAGGTCGGATCCGGGCATGACGAGGGTGGCGCCGGTGGCCACCCCGGCATGGGCCAGGCCCCAGGCGTTGGCGTGGAACATGGGGACCACCGGCAGGATCACGTCCCGCTCGCAGACGCCGAGCGTGTCGGCCATCATCGCCCCGAAGGTGTGCAGCACCATCGAGCGGTGGGAGTAGACGACGCCCTTCGGGTTCCCGGTGGTGCCCGACGTGTACATCATCGAGGCGGCCCGGTCCTCGGGCACCGGGGTCCAGTCCACCGGTCTGGCAGCGGCCAGGAGTTCCTCGTAGTCGTGGACCTCGGGGGCGATGGCGTCGGCGTCGGGTGCCGGGGCGCCGTCGTCCATGAGGACCACGTGGCGGACCGTCTCGAAGGTCTCCATGAGCGGCCAGATCAGGCCGGCCACCGAGTGGTCGAGGAAGATGACCTCGTCCTCGGCGTGGTTCACGATGTAGCTGAGCTGGTCGGGGAACAGGCGCAGGTTCAGGGTGTGGGACACCCGGCCGGTGCACGGCGGGGCGAAGTACAGCTCGAGGTGGCGGGCCGTGTTCCAGGCGAAGGTGGCGACCCGACCGTCGGCGCTGATGCCGAGGTCGTCGAGCACGCCGCCCAGGCGGCGGGTGCGTTCGCCCCACTCGCCGTAGGTGACCCGCTGGGTGCCGGTCGGCGTCGCGGTCACCACCTCCTTGTCGGGGAACAGGCGCGTTCCCCGGTCGAAGAGGTGGATCAGGGACAGCGGTGTGTCCATCATCAGGCCGTCCATGTGGCGGGCTCCCGGTTCTCGGTGGTTGGTGATCTGTGTGTGGCGACCGGTGGTTCGGTTCTACCGCTCGGCAGCGTGGGCCACAGCGGCATCGACGAGGGCCACCAGCTCGGCTCGCTCGTCATCGGTGAGGCACTCGTAGTTCCGGGTGTCGAGGTCGTCGGTGGCCTCTTCGGCGGCGGCGAGCAGCTCCCCGGGTGCCCACTCGTGGTCAAGGTCGGTGAAGCCGTGCACCCTGGCCGTGCCCTCCCCGTTCCCGGCCAGCACCATGGCCAGCGGGTCGGCGCCCAGGGCCCGGCAGGCGGCCATGTGGAGGTCGCCGCGCAACTCCCGGACCACCTGGACCATGAGGTAGGCGCGACCCGTGGGGTCGTCGGGACGGGCGGCGTCCCGCCACCCGGCGAAGAGGGGAGTGTCGGCGTCAGGGGCCGAGTCGGCGACCCTCTCCAGGAGTTTCGCAAGGCGGGGAGCGTCGTTGAATCCTTCGAGGTACTGCCGGCCCCGTTCCACGGAGACCGCGACGTATGCCGCGCCGGACTCGGATCTGGAGAGCGTGTTCTCTGCGGTCCACAGGCTCTCTGCGTAGCCCTGGTCGAAGAACAACAGGCTGTCGAGTGCGGTTCCGACGTCGATGTCTCCCATGACGCCGAGCCGCCCCTGGACGTAGGCGACCAACGGGTCGGCGGGTAGGCCCTCCTCGGCGCATCGCTCGGCGGTGATCGGGTCGACCATGGCTCGGGCGCCGAGGATGTTCAGAGGCCCGGCGATCCGCTGGGCGGTCGAGCGTGCGTCCACGGAATGGTTCTCCTGCAGGGTGTGGGTGATCTGGGTCGGAAGGTACCAGCGCAGATGGTCGGGCTCTCAGCCGAGGGCGGCCCGGCTCTCAGCCCAGGGCGGCGATGACTCCCAGGGTGACCAGGGCGCCGTTGCGGGCCAGGTCCCGCCAGGACAGGGGCCGTTTCGACCAGGTGCCGAAGCAGCCGCAGGCGTCCCGGTGGCCGGCCAGCAGCCGACCGACGATGAGCGTGGTGAAGGCCACCAGAAGGGCCACTGCGCACTGGCCGCCCACCCGCGGGTCGACCACCAGCAGCAGGGCGGTCGCCGTCTCGGTCGCCGGGAGGACCCGGGCCAGCAGCCGTGGGTTGGGCAGCCCGAACTCGCCCAGGGTGCGCCGGGTCCCCAGCGGGTCCCGCAGCTTGGCCGCCGCGGCGACCGCGAACACGGCGGCCAGCAGACACGCTGCGATGTCGACCAGGGCGTCGGGCACGGGTGGTCGTCCTCCTGTTCGGGTGAGGCGGTCGGGTGAGGTGGCCGGGCGGGTCGGGCCTAGTACCCGAGGGCCACGTCGACGGGGGCCAGCAGGTCCTCGCCGGCGCAGAACCGCCGCACGTTCTCGGCCACGAACGGCACCAGCAGTTCGAGGCCCATCTCCGGGGTGTTGGCGATGTGCGGGGTGATGAGGCAGTTGGGGGCCGACCAGAGTGGATGGCCGTCGGGCAGCGGCTCGGGGTCGGTGACGTCGAGGGCTGCACCGGCGATGGAGCCGGTGGCCAGGCCGTCCACCAGGTCGTCGGTGACCACGTGGCCACCGCGGGCCACGTTCACCAGCCAGGCGTGCTCGGGTAGGGCGGCCAACTCGGGTGCCCCGATGATCCCGGTGGTCTCGTCGGTGAGCGCCAGGGCCAGGACCAGCACGTCGGTCCGGGGCAGGACCTCGTGGAGTCGGGCGGTGGTGACCGTGCGGTCGGCACCCGGGAACGGCTCGTCGGAGCGCCGGACGACCGTCACGTCGCATGCGAACGGTGCCAGAAGGGGCAGCAGGCACCGGGTGATGCCACCGCCGCCCAGGACGGTCACCCGGCTACCAGCCAGCACCCGACCCACCGGTGCCGACCAGCCGGCCTCACGGGCGTAGCCGTGGAGGTGCTTCTGCCCGGCCAGGACCATGGCCAGCACCGTCTCGGCGACCGCCGGGGCGTAGACCCCCTTGCCGCACGTCCAGTTCCACCGGTCGTCCAGGTGGTGGGCGAACGGCTCGATCCCGGCGTAGGGGAGTTGGATCCATTCCAGTCGGCGGGCGGCGGCCGCCACCTCGGGAAAGGAATC
>CAYWBE010000016.1:0-16396 GCA_964456295.1 uncultured Candidatus Nemicrothrix sp. | reverse complement strand
CTTCTTCGCAGCCTTGTCTGCCATGGCTGTCATCTCCTAGGTGGCACCGGCTCGCAGGTCGAACCGGGTCCGATGGGCGCGGCAGCGTACCGTCCAGGCGACATCACAAGTGGGACCCGTGGCGGTTCCTCCGACGGGGATCAGGAGCCGTCGTCGGCGAAGAACGCCTCGAGATCCCCTTCATCGCCACCGACCGCTCCCCCCGGCACCGTCGCAGCCCCGGTCGAAGGCCGTAGCGGTCGAACGACCTCGGTGGCCTGCACGTCAGCGGACCAGTCGGGCTCGGGCAACGCCGGCTCAGCCGCCATCGCACCGTGGTCCACCGGCATGTGGGGGGTAGCCGCCCGCAGGACGGTGGATCCACGATCCGGTGGGGCAGCACCCTCCGGGGACTCCAGACCATCGGGACGCTCCCCGATCCCATCGACCAGGGCCGCCAGGTCGGCCAGCGCTCGCTGCAGTCGGGACCGGTGGGCCGCCAGGTGGGCGGCAGTCACGTCGACCTGCTCCAGCACGCCGTCACGACGGCGCTCCAGGTCCCCGATCTCGACGAGCATCCGCTCCCTGGCCTCCTCGGCAGCCCGACGGATCTCAACCTCGGCCGCCTCCCGTAGTCCCGATGCCTCCAGCCGGGCGTCGGCCACGATCCGGGCCGCCTCCGCGGTGGCCGTGGCAATGCCCGCCTCGGCAGTGGCTCGGGCCGCCCGGGCAGCTTCAAGTTCCTCCTCCAACTGCCGTTCGGCCAACGTGGCCCTCTCCTCGGCACGCCGCTCAGCCGAGGCCAGGGCCTCGATGGCCTGACGGGCCCGGTCCAGGAGCGAATCGACCTCGACGGGGTCGTAGCCGCGCATCTTCGTGGAGAACTGGGCGTCGTCGAGCTCGTGGACGAGACCGCCCACCCGTTCCGTGCCGACACCGCGGGTATCCATCCCCTCAGGCTACCGCCGCGCCCTGACCCACCCGGGGCACCCCACCAGTCGCCCGACCGCCCAGAAGCCCACCCCGGGTCATCGTCGGACTCCGGTCAGCAGGCCAGCAGCCCCAACAGGATCGAAAGGCCGAAGAAGGCCACGATGGGCGACAGGTCCAGGGCCATGTTGCCCATCCGAACCGCCGGCACGATGCGCCTCAGCGGCAGCAGCACGGGATCGGTGACCGTGTAGAGCACCCCGGCCACGGTGGCCATCGGGCCATCGCGTGAGATCGGAAACCAACTCATCAGGACCCGGACCACCAGGACGAGGAGGTACAGCTGCAGGAGGGTGCAGATCATGGCAACAGTCAGTCGCCGAGGTGGCGGCGGTCCTCGTCGGAGACCTCCACGTCGGAGGGGGTCAGCAGGTACACCTGGTGGGTGATGCGTTCCATCTGCCCCTCACCGCCGTAACAGACCCCGCTGGCGAAGTCGATGATCCGGCGGGACAACTCGGCGTCAACGCCCTGGAGGTTGACGATCACCGGCTGCTTCCCCTTGAAGCGGTCAGCCATCTCCTGGACGTCGTTGAACGACCTCGGGGTCACCGTCGACGGCTTGGCCGTGGACGCCGGCTGGAGCGGACGGACCGTGCCGGTCGACTCCGCCGGCAGGGTACGGACGGTGTTCGATGCCGGGGTCCGGGTGTGCAAGGGGCTGACCTTGCCGCCGGTCTCGGCAGCCACCCGGGCCTCGGCGAACTCGGTGGACGACAGCGGCCCGCGCAGGACCGGCTCGTCGGACAGGTCCTCGTACGCGTCATCGGGCCCCAGGCCCAGCCACATCATCCACTTCTTCATCTCGAGCCGATGGTACCGGTCCGTCCGACCCAGCCCCGGTACCCCACCCGGGTCCACCGGGGCCGACGACCGGCGTATCTCACACCCAGCCCCGCGGAGAGTTGGGGGGGGCGGTCAGCGGGGACGTTCGCCGAAGATGGCCCGCCCCACGCGAACCATGGTCGAACCATGTTCCACCGCCAACTCGAGGTCATCGGACATCCCCATCGACCGCTCCACGAGCCCGAGTCCATCGGCCAGACCGGCCACCACCCGGAACGCGTCGGCCGTGGCATCGCGGTCGCCCATCACCCCGACGGTCATGAGGCCTGCCACCTCGAGACCGCCATCCAGCGCCCGGGCGACCAGTTCCTCCACGTCAGCGGGTGCGCAGCCCCCCTTGCCCGGTGTTCCGGCCGGGTCCACCTGGACGAGGATCCTGGTCCCGGGATCCCGTCGGACCAGCTCGTCCACCAGGTCCAGCCGGTCCACGGCCTGCCAGAGCGAGACGGTCCCGGCCAACCGTCGGACCTTCTTGCGCTGGACGCCACCGATCATGTGCCAGCGGATCGTGGAGCCGGCGGGTCCCCCCGGTTCCCGGGACAACTGGTCATGCTTGGCAAGGAGCTCCTGGGCGTAGTTCTCCCCCACGTCGGTCATCCCGGCGGCCAGCACCGATCGAACGGCCTCGACCCCGAAGGCCTTGGTGACCGGGAGGAGTGCGGTCCGTCCACCGCTCAACGCGGCCAGTCGCTCGGTCAGGCTGGCCAGGCGCGACGCCACCTCGGCCTGTGACGGGGCCCCGTCCGTCGGTACCGCCATGGATCAGTCCTCCTCCAGCCAGGCCACCATCGCCTGGCGTCGAGGCGTGGCCGTGGCCCGGAAGGACCAGTACCGGTCATCACACGACGTGCACGCCCCGTCGAAGGTCACCGACACGTCGGCCTGCTCCAGCACCGTGGCGACGGCCACCGCGAGGTCCAGTGCCGGCCGCCCACCCTTCGTGGTGGACCGGACCATCGGCCCGAACCGGTCGACGAGGTCCACCAGGTCCTCCTCGCCGAACTCGTAGCAGCAGGATCCGATGTGGGGTCCGACCACCGCCGAGGTGGGAGCCACGCCGTCGAGATCGACCATGGCCCCGATGGCGTGATCCAGCACGCCGTCCCGCAGGCCACGCCAGCCGGCGTGGACCACGCCCACGGCGCGGTCACCGAACAGTGCCACGGGTACGCAGTCGGCGACCCGGACGACCAGGGGCGCTCCGACCACCGCGGTCACCGCGGCATCGGCCTCCGATCCCGTCCAGGCGCCGGGCGCGTCCACGGTCACGACGCCGACGCCATGGACCTGACGGAGGAGGGTCCTCGGACGAACCGCCGAGCGGTCGCTGCCGGAGAGGTCCTCCGGGCCACCGATGGCAACGTCGCCGGTCGCGGCGTCGCCATCGGCGGCCTCGGACATGACGACCCGGGCGATCCGGCCCGACGGGAGACTCCGTCGGACCAGTTCCCTGGCCATCGGCCCCTACCTGAGGAAGCTCGGCACGTCGAGGTCGTCGCCGCCGTCGGCGAACACGTCGGCGATGGCGTCGTCGCCGGTCAACGGTGCCGCGGCAGTGGCCGAGGGACGGTCGCTGTCCCAGCGGTCGAAGCCCGCGGCGATCACCGTGACCCGGACGTCGTCGCCCATCTCGTCGTCGACCACCGTGCCGAAGATGATGTTGGCCTCCGGGTGGGCCACGCCGTGGACCACCTCGGCGGCCTCGTTGACCTCGAACAGGCCGAGGTCCCGGGGACCCGAGATGTTCAGGAGGATGCCCCGGGCACCCTCGATGGATGCCTCCAGCATCGGACTCGAGATGGCCTTGCGTGCGGCGTTCAGTGCCCGACCGTCACCGGTGGCCTGCCCCACACCCATGAGGGCGGACCCGGCGTCGGCCATGACGGTCCGCACGTCGGCGAAGTCGGTGTTGATGAGGCCCGGTGTGGTGATCAGGGTGGTGATCCCCTCCACGCCCTGGAGAAGGACCTCATCCGCGGTGTCGAAGGCGTTCAGGAGGGCGGTGTTCTCGTCGGACACGTCCAGCAGGCGATCGTTGGGGATGACGATCTGGGTATCGACCTTCTCCTTGAGCTGGACGATCCCCTGTTCGGCCTGGACCGAACGACGTCGGCCCTCGAAGCTGAACGGCCGGGTCACCACTCCGATGGTCAGGGCGCCTGCGGCCCGGGCCGCCTCGGCGATGATCGGAGCACCACCGGTGCCCGTTCCACCACCCTCACCGGCCGTGATGAACACCATGTCGGAGCCCTCCAGCGCCTCCTCGATCTCCGCCCGGTGGTCCTCGGCGGCCTGCCGGCCGATCTCCGGATCGCTCCCGGCCCCCAGCCCACGGGTGAGTTCACGGCCGATGTCCAACTTGACGTCCGCGTCGCTCATCAGGAGCGCCTGGGCATCGGTGTTCACTGCGATGAACTCGACACCCTTCAGGCCGGCGTCGATCATCCGGTTGACGGCGTTCACGCCGGCACCGCCGACGCCCACCACCTTGATCACGGCCAGGTAATTCTGGGGGCTTCCCACCATCGGTTCTTCCTGTTCTGGTTCTCGGGGATCTCATCGGTTCCGGTTCCGACACGAGGGAGCGGAACACGGTCGGACCGGGACATGTGGAGGCCGGTGGCCACCACGGATAACCTTCAAGTTGAGGTTGAAGGTTTGGTCGCCATGACCCCGATCAGTGGTCGGGAGACTACGGCGCGTGGTCACCAAACGTCAACCCGCCCCGGGTACCACGAGGTCCAGCGCGGGGGTCGCTAGGAACAGCGGATGTCGTCCCGGCGTACCACGGGAATGTCGTGGACCGAGACGTCGATGGCCACGATGCAGGCCAACTGCACCCGGTGCAGGATGGTCGCCAACGCCCGCATCTCGTCCCGGTAGTCGTTGCCGAGGCCCAGGTCGGCATCCACGCCGCCGACCAACTCAGCCCGGACCCCACCTCCCGTCGGCGCCAGGGCCACGATCCACGGCGCCAGGTCGTCGGTGACCGCCTCAGCGGCGTCCAGTAGCGGAGCCAGGCCAGAGAGCCGGAT
The DNA here is from genome assembly GCA_964456295.1 of uncultured Candidatus Nemicrothrix sp. GTDB lineage: Bacteria > Actinomycetota > Acidimicrobiia > Acidimicrobiales > MedAcidi-G1 > UBA9410. The sequence goes on along the minus strand of CAYWBE010000016.1, from coordinate 11,546 downwards.
CCCGGGACGCCCGATCCCGTCCACCCTGACCACCGGAAGCGACGGGTCGCCGACGTCGACGTGCTCGAGGACCATCCCGTCGGCATCCAGCAGCGCCAGCCTCCCATCGGCTCCCGAGGCGTTCACCACGGGAACCCGCTCCCGGATCCACACCACGACCGTGCCCGGCCAGTCACGCTCGACGACCACGCCCGCGACCCACGGAAGGGCCGCCACCCGTCGGCTCGCCGCGGTCGTGTCCACCCCGGTCATGGGCACCCCCTCGGGTACCGCCAGGGCGTCCAGGACGACCGCCTCCCCCAACCGGTCCGAAACCCCGACCAGGCGCACCTCGTCGACGTCCAGCAACCCACTGCGCGTGGCCGCGAAGGCCCCTACCACCACCACGACCAGGCCCAGGGCCACCCACGCCACGACCAGTCGGCGGCGGGGCCGGGGATCGACCGGCCCCTCCCCCTCGGGAGCCGACGCCACCGGCTCCGGGGCAACGTCCATCAGAAGCCGACGAGCACGGTCTCGGGCACCAACCGGATCCCGTGGACCTCGTCCACCAGGCGGACCAACTCGTCCATGAGGCGGGCCACGTCATCGGCCGACCCGCCGTCATCGGCCTGGATGAAGTTGGCGTGGCGGGCCGACACCTCGGCCGATCCGAACCGCAGGCCCTTTCCGCCGGCCTCGTCCACCAACTGGCCGGCGGACCGGCCCGGGGGATTGGAGAAGACCGAGCCCGCATTCTGGCCACCCGGCTGGTTGGCCCGCCGCCACCGCACCACCTCGGCCAGGAGGTCCTCGCCACGCTCCCGATCACCGGGAGCCAGCCGGAGTTCGGCGGCCACGACCACCTCGCTGGAGGCCACCGCAGACCTCCGGTAGCCCAACGCCAGGTCGTCCACGGTCCGGGTGGTGGTCAGCCCGGACCGCAGGTCCACCGAGGTCGCCGACCTCAGCACGGCCGCCATGTCCGAACCGTGGCCACCGGCGTTCATCCGGACGGCGCCACCGACCGACCCCGGAACGCCCACCGCCCATTCGAAGCCGGTCAGCCCGTCGGCCACCGAGCGACGGGCCACCACCGGGAGGCTGGCCGCGCCGCCGGCCCGGACCTCGTCACCGTGGACGGCCACCTCCTCGAAGCCCGCCCCCAACTGGATGGCCAGCCCGTCGAAACCCCGGTCGGCGACCAGCAGGTTCGAGCCCCCACCCACCACCAGCACCGGCACCGATCCGCCTGCAGCGCTGGCGACGGCCCGGGCCACCCGTTCCAACTCGGCGAGGTCCACCGGGCGGACGAACCTGGCTGCCGGACCACCGACCCGGTAGGTCGTCAACCCCCCGATCGGGTGGTCCGCCCGGACCCCGTCGGCCAGGTCGGCGGCCTGCAGCGCCTCGTCCAGTGCCCCCAGTCCCGAGTCAGGCATCACCGGCCTCCCCGGCGCCCAACCGGACCCGCAGTTCGGCGGGCACCGACGTCAGGTCCCCGGCTCCCATGGTCAGGCAGAGGTCGCCCGGTCGGAGCTCATCCACCAGGGACGTCAGCAGTTCGTCCCTCCGGGCCGCATAGCGCACGTCCAGTTCCGGCAGGTCGCGTTGGACCGCCTCGGCCACGAGGTGCCCGCTGACCCCGGGACGTGGGGCCTCCCCCGACGGGTAGACGTCGGTCACGAACAACAGGTCCACCCCATCGAAGGCCGGACCGAACGACGACCAGAGTGCCTCGGTCCTGCTGTAGCGGTGGGGTTGGAACACGGCCACCAGGCGGTCGAAGCCTCCCGTACGCGCCGCCCGCACGGTGGCCACCACCTCGGCCGGAAGGTGGGCGTAGTCGTCGACCAGGACCACGCCACCGACCCGTCCCCGGTGCTCGAAGCGACGGGCCACCCCACCGAAGCGGGCCAGGGCGTCGGCCACCAGGTCAGGGGCCGCGCCGGCCAGCAGTGCCAGGACGGTCGCCGAGGCGGCATTCCTGGCGTTGTGCAGTCCCGGAACGGGCAGGCTGACCGGCAACCCGGCCGCCGCCGGGTCGGGTCCGGTCAGGACGAAGGCGACGCCGTCCCATGATTCCTGTAGTTCACCGATCGACCAGTCGGCGCTGGCGGTGGTCCCGACCGTTCGGACATCGGCCCCGGCGGCGCGGGCCCGCTCGGCCAGCGCCGCTCCCCCGGCATCGTCGACACCGATGACGACCGGTCCGTCCACCCCGTCCACGAACTCGTCGAACGAGTCCCGCAGCGAGTCGAAGCCACCGTGGTGTTCCAGGTGGTCGGGATCCAGGTTGGTCACCACGGCGAGGCGGGGAGCCAGCTCCAGGAACGAACCGTCGCTCTCGTCGGCCTCCACCACGAAGAGGTCACCGTCGTCCCAGGCCGCTCCCGTCCCGATCTCGTTCACGTCACCCCCGATGACGAACGACGGCTCCAGGCCGGCGCCCCGGAGGGTCAGGGCCAGCATCGACGCCGTGGTCGTCTTGCCGTGGGTCCCCGCCACGGCCACCGTCCGCCGCAGGCGACTGATGGCGCCCAGCATCTCGGCCCGGCTGAGCAGCGGACGACCCTCGTCCACGGCCCGGCGACACTCCGGGTTGCCGTCAGGCACGGCCGTCGATCGGGTGACGTAGTGGCAGTCCCCGAGATGGTCCGCATCGTGGCCGACGTGGACCTCCACGCCGAGCGCCCTGAGGCGATCCAGGCCCGCAGAGGCCTTCAGGTCCGAACCCGACACCCGGTGTCCCATGGTGGCCAGAACCTCGGCGATGGCGCTCATCCCGGCCCCACCGATGCCGACCACGTGGACGTGCGACAGCACTCCCAGATCCAGGGTGGTGGACCCCACCGTCGACCCGTCAGCCCCGACGACCGTCCCGTCCGTGGAGTTCACGACCCCGGCCGTCCATCGCCATCGCCGAGCGCCGACGCGATCACGTCGACCACCCGGTCCGCGGCATCGGGTCGCCCCACCGACCGGGCAGCGGCGGCCATGCCGGCCAGCACGTCCGCGTCCCCCAGGAGCGCCGTCAATTCGACGCCCAGCCGCCCACCGTCCAGTTCGGGGTCAGGAACCACCACGGCGCCACCCGACCCCCCGAGGTGGAGGGCATTGGCCGTCTGGTGGTCCCCCGGGGCACCGGGAAGCGGCACCAGCACCGAAGGCACGCCCAGCGCGGCCAACTCGGCCACCGTCGTCGCCCCGGCCCGGCCCACCACCAGGTCGGCGGCGCTCAACACGGACGGCATATCGGCCTCGTAGCGGACGGCCCGGTACTCGACCGCCGACGACGGTTCGACAGCCCGCTCGGATGCCTCACTCCAGCCCCGCGTGCCCACCACGTGCTCGATGACCACCGGTCCACCGGTCCAGTCTTCCACCGCCTCGACCACCGCACGGTTGATCCGCCGTGCACCCAGCGAGCCGCCGAAGGCCACCACGAAGGGCCGGTGATCCAGGCCCAGCGCTCCACGGGCCGCCGACCGGACGCCATCCCTGTCGGACGACTCGGCCACGCTCCGGATCTCGGCCCGGACCGGGTTGCCGGTCACCACCGACCGCGGGAGGTCCGTACCGGCGAACGAGACGGCGCAGGCCCGGGCGAAGCGGCCGGCCAGGCGGTTGGCCGCCCCGGGCACCGCATTCTGCTCGGCCACCACCAACGGAACCCGCAGCACCACGGCGGCCAGGGTGCACGGGACGCTCGCGTACCCGCCGAGGGACACCACCACCGACGGGCGACGACGGGCCACCAGGACCAGGGCGCGGACCAGGGCCCACAGCAACCCGAACACCGCCACCAGGTTCGATGGAGTCAGGCGTCGCTGGATGCCCCGGCCCCCCAGCACCGTCAGGCCGAAGCCGGCCGGTGGCACCAACTCCACCTCGATCCCCCGCCGACTCCCCACGAGGTGCACGTCGGAACGGTCACCGACCACCCCGGTGGCCACCAGGGCCTCGGCGATGGCCAGGCCGGGCAGCACGTGGCCAGCCGTCCCTCCACCGGCCAGCACGATGCCCCCCGGCCCCGCGGTCCTCATGGCGTCTGTCGAGCCACGTTCAGCAGCACGCCGTACGCGGTCAGGGTGAGGACCATCGAACTACCGCCGTAGGACACGAGGGGAAGGGGCACACCGGTGATGGGTAGCACGCCCAGCACCGCTCCGATGTTCACGTAGGCCTGGATCATGATCCAGATGGTGATCCCGGCCGCCAGCAACTGCCCCAGGCGGTCGGGGGCCCGGAGCGCGGTGTTCAGGCCGATCAGGCCGATCGCCAGGTAGACGAGCACCACCCCCACCGCGGTGACGAAGCCCAGTTCCTCGGCCACGATGGCGAAGATGAAGTCGGTCTGCGCGTACGGGAGGAACCCCCACTTGGCGCGGCTGGCGCCCAGTCCGAGACCCCAGACCCCTCCGTTGGACAGGGCGACCCCTGCCTGGATGGACTGCCAGCCCGCGTTCAGGTGGTCGCTCCACGGATCGAACACGGACAGGAGACGTTCGCGCCGGTAGCCGGCGGTCATGGTCAGGGCCCCCATCATCCCGACGCCCAACGCCGCTGTGGCACCCACCACCGCCCACCGCAGCCCGGCGAAGAAGAGCAGAACCGCGGCGATGGCAGCCAGGATCAGAGTGGTTCCCAGGTCGGGCTCGGCGTAGATCAGCGCACCGACCCCACCCAGCACGGCGGCCAGGGGCAGCACGGTGCCGCGCAGGTCGTTCACCGGGCGACTCGAGAGCAGCACCGCCCCGTAGAGGATCACGGCCATCTTGGCCAACTCCGACGGCTGGAAGGTGGCAGCCCCGACCCCGATCCACCGCGACGACCCGTTGGCCCGGATCCCGATGCCCGGCACGAACACCGCCACCAACAGCACGGCCGACCCCAGGAGCAACCAGATGGCCATGGGCCGCAGCCGCCGGTAGTCCAACCGGGCGGTGGTCACCAGGCCGGCCAGCCCCACCAGCATCCAGATCAGTTGGCGACGCTGGTGGTGCCAGGCGTTTCCGTGGACCCTGAGGTCCTGGACCGATGCCGCCGACAGCACCATCACGATGCCCAGCAGGACCAGCAGCATGGCCAGGACGGCCAGCGCCACGAACCGGGCCGGACGACGGGACGACCGCCCGACCCCCACCGGCCGTCCGGTGGGCCGGTCCCCACCCGTCGTCGTGCTCATTCCCCGGGCCGGACCCCGTCACCGTCCAACCCCCGAACGATCCGACTGAAGTCCCGTCCCCGCTCGACATAGGAGCCGTACCAGTCGAAGGAGGAACAGCCGGGCGACAGGACCACAGTTCCCGCCGACCCCGCAGCGCGTCGCGCCATGACCACGGCTTCTTCCATGGATGAGGCCACCTCGACCGGGCAGCGCCCGGCGAACGCCCCGGCGACCTCGGCAGCCGCCTCCCCGATGGCCACCACGGCCCGGGGTCGGGCAGCGCCCAGCACCGAGAGGTCTACGCCCTTGCTGCGTCCACCGGCGATCAGGACTGCTCCGGGCAGCCCTGCCATGGCCGTCAGGGTGGCGTGGGGCGTGGTGGCCTTGCTGTCGTCCACGAAGCGGACCCCGTCCACCTCGCCCACCAGGGCCATCCGGTGGGCCAGTCCGGTGAAGCCGACGAGGGCCTCGGCGCAGGCCTCCCGGGTGGCTCCGGTCCGTAGGGCCACCAGGGCCGCCGCCTGGGCGTTGGCCAGATCATGGGGCAGAGCGCGGGCCAGGGCGGCGACCTCCACGAGGGGTTCGTCATCGACGACCAGCACACCGGTGCCTCCGGACCCGTCGATCCGCGTCGGCGTGGCCACCCCACCGAAGAGGCTGGCTCCCTCCGGGGCGTGGGCCATCACCACCGGATCGCCGGCGTTGGCCACCGCGTCCGACGGCACGGCCACGCCCTCGAACACCCGCGCCTTGGCCGCCTCGTAGGCGGCCACGTCGGCATGCACGTCCAGGTGGTCGGGAGCGAAGTTCAACCAGGCGGCCGGCGACGCCCGGAAGGCCCCAGCATGGGCGAGGCGGAATGAAGAGGCCTCGACCACGAACGCTGCCGCCTCCACGTCGTCGATGGCCGCGACCAGCGGCGTGTCGGTGTTCCCGGCGGCCCGGGCACGGATTCCGGACCGCTCAAGCATGTCGACGACCAGGGTCACCACCGTCGTCTTCCCGTTGGTCCCGGTCACCGCGCAGCGGGGGCGGTCGTCCCAGCGGGCAGCCAGGTCCGATTCGTCGACCACCGGCACACCGGCGGCCCGGGCCGCCCCGTGGCACGGGTGGGCGTCGGGGATGCCCGGACCCATGGCGACCTCGGTAATGCCTTCCAGGAGGCCCGGCCAGTCTCCGGCCCGGGGAGCCACCACCAGCGGTACGCCCAGGCGGTCCACGCACTTCCGGGCCGCGGCGCCCGGTGCGTCGTCCACTGCCCGGGCCGCAAGGCCCCTACCGCTCAGCGCCTCCAGGACGGCCCGACCGCTCAGCCCCAGGCCGAGGACCAGGGTGGTGGAACCGGTCATCCGCCGATCCCGTCGGCCACCCCGGCCGACAGCGAATCGGCATAGAAGATGCCCAGACCAGCCGCCGTGCACAGACCGGCCATGATCCAGAAGCGGATGATCACCGTGGTCTCCGGCCAGCCGGAGAGTTCGAAGTGGTGGTGGACCGGCGCCATGCGGAAGACCCGACGGCCTCCGAACAGGCGGAAGCTGGCGACCTGCACGATCACCGAGATGGTCTCGGCCACGAACAGTCCGGCCACGATCGGAAGCAGCAGGTGCGTACCGGTGGCCAGGGCCAGGGTGGCCAGGCCGGTCCCGATGGCCAGTGACCCCGTGTCCCCCATGAAGATCCTGGCCGGGGCGGCGTTCCACCAGAGGAAGCCCAGGCAGCCACCGGCCATGGCGGCGGCCACCACGGCCAGGTCCAGGGCGTGGGCCACGTCGTAGGTCCCGGGGTACCGGAACTGCCAGAACGCGATGGCCGTGTAGGCGCCGAAGCAGAAGGTGCCCGCTCCAGCGGCCAACCCGTCCAGCCCATCGGTCAGGTTCACCGCGTTGGCCGATCCGGTGATGAGCAGCACCGCCCAGATGGACCACAGCACGGCACCCAGCTCCAGGCCCGGCTGGTCGAAGCGGGTGAACGACAGGGTGGTGTGGGTCGGGGCGTGCTCCAGCATCAGGACGGCGAAGGTCACGGCCACCGCGAAGAGCCCGAGCATCTTGGCCCTCTTGTTCAGGCCCAGGTTGCGTTCCCGGACCACCTTTATCCAGTCGTCCATGAGGCCGACCGCGCCGCCGCTGACGATGGCCAGCATGACGAAGATCCCGGTCCGGGTGTAGATCCCCCGGTAGAGGTCGCTCAGGACGTAGCCGAGGAACGCGCCGCCCACGATGGCCAGGCCACCCATGGTCGGCGTGCCGGCCTTGGTCATGTGGCCCTCCGGGCCGTCGTCGCGGATGGGCTGCCCCAACCGCAGCCGGGTCAGCCAGACGATCAGCAGGCGGGTACCCACCAGGGAGGCCGCCATGGCGATTCCCGCAGCGAGGAGGATGCGGATCATGCGGTCGGCCCTCCGCCCGGCCCACCGGCACCGGACGACGACCCGGTCAGCCGCTCCCACTCCTCGGCGACCACCGTCCGGTCGTCGAACGGCACCGAACGGCCGGCCAGTTCCTGGGATGACTCGTGCCCCCGCCCGGCCACCACGACCAGATCGCCGGGCGCGGCGATGGCCAACGCTGCAGCGATGCCCCGGCGACGGTCGGGTTCGACGATCGGATCTGGACGTTCCATCCCCGCAAGGATGTCCGCGATCACCCCCTCGGGTGGTTCACCCCTCGGATTGTCGGAGGTCACGACCACCGCGTCGGCCGCCTCGTCGGCCACCCGACCCATCAACGGGCGCTTCCCGACGTCGCGTTCCCCGCCGCACCCGAAGACCACCACCAGTCGACCCGGCCCACCTTCCGGAGCATCCAGGGCGTCACGGGCCGCGGCCAGCACCGCCCGGAGGGCGTCCGGGGTGTGGGCGTAGTCCACGACCACGGTGGGTCCGCCGTCCAGGGGCACCGGCTGGAACCGTCCCGGGACCGGTTCAGCGGCCGCCAACCCCGCCACGACATCGTCCTCACCGCATCCGATCACCAGCGCCAGCTCGGCGGCCAGCAGGGCGTTGCCCACCGTGAACCGCCCACCGGTCGCCACCTCAAGGCGCCTCCCCCGCCAGGGCACCATGCAGCCCGCGGTCGAGACGTCGGCCTCGACCGATGCCGGATCCACGGCCACCACCGACAGGCCGGCGGACCGGGCCGCATCAGCCATGCGACGACCCGCCGCCCCGGCAACCGAGACCACGGCATGGTCGGAGAAGCCACCTTCGAAGAGGCGGGCCTTGGCCGTCTCGTAGTCCTCCATGGATCCGTGGAAGTCCAGGTGGTCACGACCGAGGGTGGTGAAGCCCACCGCCGCGAACGTGGCGCCATCCACCCGGTGCTGGGCCAGGGCGTGGGACGACACCTCGATGGCCGCGGCGTCCACCCCGTCGACCACCCAGCCGGCAAGGAGGGCCTGGAGGTCCGTTCCCTCGGGGGTCGTGCGGGCCCCGGACAACGTGCCCCAGGACGCCGATCGGCGCCCTGACGCCTCGAGGATGGAAACCAGGAGGTGCACGACGCTGGTCTTGCCGTTGGTGCCGGTCACCCCCACCAGATCGATGGAACGGGACGGCCAGCCGTGGAGGGCGGCAGCCACCGGCCCGATGGCACGACGGACCGACGGGACCCGAACCACCGGCACAGCCGACATCGGACCAGGCAGATCGTCCACCGGCCGTTCGACCAGGAGCGCGACGGCACCGGCGGCCACCGCGTCGACGGCGAACCGGTGCCCGTCATACGTCCCCCCGGGGATGCAGCAGAAGAGGTCCCCGGGGGCCACCCGGCGTGAATCGTGGGAGGCCCGCAGTACCTCGGGACCCCGGGGATCACCGGGCAGGTCGTCGGGCGCCAACCCGTCCAGGCCTGCCGCGGCGAGCAACGCGGCGAGGCGCACCTCAGCCCCCGGTCGACGGTGCAGCCACCTCGAGGGCGGCCTCGTCGAGCAGGCGCTGGTGGGCCGGCGTGATGGCCCGAACCCGCCCGGCCTGCTCGAGACCCACCCGGTCCGCCTCCGACGGGATCCGCAGGCGCCGGACGGCGAACTGTGCGAAATCCGAGAATATGGGCGCGGCGGCCCTGCCCCCCGAATAGTTCTCAGTGGAAGGTTCGTCGACGACCACCAGGACCACCAGGCGCGGATCGTCGGCCGGCAGGAACCCGACGAAGCTGGCCACGTAGTCGCGGTCACCGTCGGTGCCGTAACCGCCATCCGGCCGGGGCTTCCAGGCGGTCCCCGTCTTGCCGGCCACCCGGTAGCCGGGCACCGCAGCCCTCGTTCCCGTTCCGGATTCCACGACCCCCTCCATCATGGCCACCACCTCGGTGGCCACCGTGGCCGGGACGACCGTGGTGGTACGACCTGCACGCTGCGGTTCGAACATTCCCCCATCGTCCCGCGTTCCGAGCACCAGGGTGGGCGCGGGCCTGACACCGCCGTTGGCCAGGGCGGCGTAGGCGGTCACCATCTGCATCGGCGTCGTGGACACGCCCTGCCCGATGGCGATGGTGGGCAGCGAGGTCCCCGACCACTTGGACAGGGAGAGGAGGCGACCCGCCGACTCCCCCGGGAACTCCAGGGCCGAGACCCGACCCAGTCCGAACTCACGGAACTTGGCGTACAGGGAGTCCGCGCCGAGTTCCGTGGCCCACATGATGGTTCCCACGTTGGACGACCGTCGCAGGACGTCGGCCACCGAGAGTTCCACGGGATCGTGGAGCGGCGCGTCCCGGAAGGTCGCGTCGTGGACCTCGATCCGGCCGGGCACCTCCAGGACGGTGTCCGGCGAAGCCACCGCGGCATCCAGGACCGCCGAGAAGGTCAGCGGCTTGACGATGGAACCCGGTTCGTAGGTCCACGTGACGGCCCGGTGCTCCCCCGAGGTCCGTATCTCGCCGTCCTCGCCACGGACCACGGTGGCCGAGGCCAGGACCTCACCGGAGGCCGGATCCATGGCCACCAGGATCCCGCTCTGCCCACCGGCCCGCTCTACGCCGTCGATCAGCAGTCGCTCGGCCTCGAACTGGAGCGACCGGTCCATGGTCAGGACCAGCGTCCGGCCGTGGGTCGGAAGGTCGACCGAGTACTCGCCCCCCGGGATGGAGGCGCCACTGAGGTCCCGTTCGATCACCTTCTGGCCCGGGACCCCGGACAGGAGGCCGTCGTAGACCAGCTCCAGGCCGCTGATGCCCACCGAGTCGACGTTGGTACGTCCCAGCACGCCGAGGCCCGAACGGCTCCCCGGGCGGACGCGTGCACGCTCCGGGAGGATCCTGACACCGGCCAGGTCGAGGCCCATCGCCTCGGCGGCCACCTCCGGGTCGAGGTGCCGGCCGAGGTAGGCGAACTGTCCGTCTCCGGACAGTCGACCCTCCAGGAAGTCCACGTCGGCGTCGAGGATCCCGGCCAGGCTGAGCGCCGCTCCACGGGGGTCGGTCACCTGGGCCGGGTTGACCACCAGGGACGGCAGCGGGAGGGAGAGGGCCAGGTCCACCCCGTTGCGGTCGATGATCGCACCCCGGCCGGCCGGCAGCTCCACCGACCTGATCCGCTGCGATTCCCCGTACGCCAGGAACCGGTCCGGCTCCACGATCTGGACGACGGCCAACCGCCAGATGAGCAGGCCGGCCACCAGCACCAGCAGGCCTCCCGCAGCCACCAGGCGACGGCGCAGGATCGCCTGTTCCCAACGGAGCGGAACCTGGTGGGAGGTGCCACGCCCGGCAACCGCCAGGTCAGGTCGACGGCTCACCGGCGCCCACCGGTGAACGGGTCACCCACCGGAGCCGCCAGCCCGCCGTCGGTCGCACCCGGGAGGACGACGGCCAGCTGGAGCCGCTGGGGCGGGGGCACCATGCCCAGACGCCCTTCGGCCACCCGCAGGATCCGGTCCGGACTCTCCAGGCGAGCCACCTCGTTCCGCAGGACCCGGGCCTGCTCCAGGCCATCCTCCAGGCGCCTCTCGAGGCGGTCGAACTCGAACTGGTCACCGATGACCACCACGTGGAAGTTGGCCAGGGCCATCAGGCCGACGAAGAAGGCCACCACCGCCAGGAGGCTGACCATCCCCATGCCGGTCCTCGATCCGACGGACAGCGCCCCCTCGGCGACCGCGGCCGGACGGGGGATCCGCACGGGGCGCAGGACGGCGGTCACCGTTGGCCCACCGATCCGTCGATGCGTTCCAGGGTCCGGAGTCGGGCACTGGCTGCCCGCGGGTTGGCGCCGGCCTCCTCGCTGCCGGGGGTTCGCCCGGCCCGGCGGGCCAGGACGACGCTCGGAACCGCGCCACAGGCACACGGAAGGCGGGGCGGGCACTCACAGCCACCGGTGGCCGCCAGGTCGAACCGCTCCTTGACGATCCGGTCCTCCCCGGAGTGGTAGGACAGCACCGCTCCCCGACCACCGGGCA
>CAYWBE010000015.1:0-17651 GCA_964456295.1 uncultured Candidatus Nemicrothrix sp. | reverse complement strand
TTCCCATTCCCGGCCGTGAACTGGCCGGCGTCCACCAGGCCATGGAGTACCTGCCGGGTTCCAACCGGGTCCAGGAAGGCGACCTGGACGCCAACCCCATCGACGCCGAGGGCCGGGACGTCGTCATCATCGGTGGTGGCGATACCGGTGCCGACTGCCTGGGCACGGCCCTCCGCCAGGGCGCCCGGTCGGTCCACCAGTTCGAGATCATGGATCGACCACCGGACGAGCGCGCCGAGGCCAACCCATGGCCGACGTGGCCCATGATCTACCGGGTCTCATCGGCGCACGAGGAGGGCGGGGTTCGCGAGTACGCGATCAACACCTCCGAGTTCCTGGGGTCCGATGGTCGCCTCACCGCGTTGCGTACCCATCGGGTGGAGCAGGAATTCACCGACGGCCGCATGTCCTTCGAGCCCGTCGAGGGATCCGAGCAGGACTTCCCGGCTGACCTGGTCTTCCTGGCCATGGGGTTCACCGGCCCGGAGCGCAACGAACTCGTCGAGGGTCTCGGGGTGGCGCTGGATCCACGGGGCAACGTGGTCCGTGACGCCGACTACCGGTCCTCGGTGGATGGTGTGTACGTGTGCGGCGACATGGGACGGGGTCAGTCGCTGATCGTGTGGGCCATCGCCGAGGGACGCTCCTGTGCGGCCGCGGTGGACCGGGCGCTGTCGGGCACCTCCCACCTGCCGGACCCCATCGCCCCCACGGACGCTCCGCTCCGCTGACCGGGACCCAATACGTGGAGAGGGTCCACCTGGTGGTGGTGCACCGCAACCGGGGTGCCACGTGCCGCCGGACGGTGCAGCGGTTCATGGACCAGGCCCGGACGGCTGACCTCGACCTCTCGGTGACCGTGGTCGACAACGGATCCGATCCCGACCAGCTGGCGCTCCTGCGCGACGGCCTGCCCGACGAAGCAACGGTCCTGGAGGCCGGCACCAACCTCGGTTTCGGTCCGGGCGCCAACGTCGGCCTCCGCCGCTGGCTGGAGGGCGAGGAGGATGTCTGCCTGCTGGCTCCCCATGACGCTCGGCCGGATGATGGAACGGTGGCTGCGCTGGTGACAGGGCTGCTGGACCACCCGGAGGCCGGTCTGGGGTGTGCCGACGTGGGCGATGGCATGGTTCCCCGGGTAGATCCGTGGCTTGGACCCATCGGGGAGGTCGCGACGCCGGCGTCGGCTGCGCAGTCGGTTCCCCGGTGGGAGGAGGTCGACTATCCCCATGGAACCCTCATGGCACTGCGCCGCGAGTGTGTCGTGCAGGTGGGCCTGTTCGATGAGCGGTACTTCGCCTACTGCGAGGAGGCCGACCTGGGGCTCAGGGCCAGGTCGGCCGGTTGGAGCGTGGGCCTGGTGCGGGGCGCCCTCGTGGCCAACCCGGAGAGCAGCACCGATGCGGCGGTCATCGACTACCTGATGGTCCGCAACACCCTGCTCCTGCTCCGGGTCCACCACGGGCGGGCCAACATGGCCTTTCGCATCATCATTGCGGCCGCTGAGCACGTGGCGGGATGGTGGCGCCCCGACCTACGGAGCCCGTACCACTCGGGAGGAGCCAGGTGCAGGGCGGTGGTGGACGCGGTGACCGGTCGATTCGGGCCCCCGCCGGGCTAGACCGGCTGGGCCCCCAGGAAGTCGAGTGCGGCGTCGATGAATCCGAAGTCCTTGGGCGTGGCGAAGTGGTCGACACCCCGGAGCGTCCGGAGGGTGGCATCCGGGAGCGCGTCGACCAGCGGGTCGGCCGGACCGGCGAAGTCCCGGTCGCCCAGCACGACCAGTACCGGTGACCCCACGCTGGCCAGCACCCCGGGGGTGAAGACCGGGGGATCGGGCCGCTGGAGGAAGGCGGCCAGGGCCGCCCGGGCCGTCGGGTCATCACCGGACCCCGCGCCATCGATGGCCTCGGGCAACTCGGCGAAGTAGCGAAGTTCCGGGTTCTCGGAGATCCCGGTACGGACCGCATCGGCGATGGCCGACCGGCGGACGTCGTCCCTCTCGAACAGGTTCGCTCCCACGCCGGCCACCACGATCCGCCTGAAGCGTCCGGGGTGGTGGGCGGCCAGCCAGAGGATCACCGATGCCCCCGCCGAGAAGCCGACCCCGTCGACCGGTTCGTCGGGCAGGGCCGCCAGCACGTGGTCCTCCAGGTCCCGATAGGCCTCCGGCTCTACCGGCCGGGGCGCGGTGCCGTGACCCAGGAGGTCAACTCCGAGGGTCGGCCGCCGTGCATCGGCCAGCAGGTCCAGCCAGCCGTTGTGCTGCCAGGTGGCCGCCGTCGAGGTCCCGAAGCCGTGCACCAGCAGGACCGGTGGACCGGACCGGGAGGGGTCGGTCGTGTCTGTGCCGATGGGCGGGGTCATGGTCCGGAAACTACCGCCGGGCCGGGGGTCGGTACGATCCTGAAGGTGACGCCCCAGCGACTCCTCCTGGCCGTCGGGCTCCCGCTGGGCATCCTCATCGCCCTCCTGTCGCCGGCCTGGACGGGCTATGACGAGTTCACCCACTTCGCCCGTGTGGTGGACATGGCCAGCGGGAACCTGGAGCCCGGTCCCACACCGGAGGGGCTGGGCTCGGTCATTCCCGCCGCCCACCGCGAAGCCACCGGACAGATCATCGCCGACCACCGTGCGGGCCGCCCGCCATGGACGGTGACGTCCATCAGGGGCCTGCTGGACCATCGTCCCGACGGGCGGGTGGCCTTCATCGACACCCGACCCACCGGGGCGTCCACCCCGGTGGCCTACCTGCCGGCCACCGTCGGTTCTCTGGTGCCGGTGGCCGCGGATGCTCCGGGCGTGGTGACCCTGTGGGCCGGGAGGCTGGCGTCCCTCACGGCCTATCTGGCGCTGGCCTGGTGGGCGGTCCGGTCGGCGGCCGCCTTCCGCTGGTCCCTCGCAGTGGCCGCCCTCATACCCCTGAACCTGGCCCTGGCCGCCTCGGTGTCCCCGGATGGCTTCACCGTGGCCGCCGTCCTGGTGGCCGTCTCGTTGTGGACCCGGGTGGAGGCCGACGAGCCGGTGCCCATCGGCACCCTGGTCGTCCCGCTGGTGCTGCTGGCGCTGGCCAAGCCCCCGTACTTCCTGGTCCTCGGGTTGTTTCCCCTCTCGGCGGTCCTGGAGCGGTCCCGCCATCGCACCCGCGCTGCGGTGATCGCCGCCGGGGCGCTGGTGGTCGGCATCGCCACATCACTGGCCCGTTCGTCGGAGAACTACCAGGCGGCCACCACGACGATGATCCGCCAGATCGAGTACCAGCCGTCGGTGCAGCGGGACCGGCTCCTGGGCGACGTCCCGGGCTTCCTGTGGGCCACCGTGGACACGTGGATCTCGGAGTACCGCTTCTACGTGCAGGGGTGGTTCAGGCAGTTGGGTTTCTGGGAGGCCGACCTTCCCGCCGTGGTGCCCTGGATCCTGGTCGTCGTCGTGCTCGTGGCCATCCTCGTCCTGGACGGGGACGACCTGCGGAACTTCGGCGGCCCCCGGCGGGCCCTGATGGGTGGCGGGGTGGCGTTGCTCCTGGTGGCCATCTACGCGGCGAGCTACGTGTACTTCACCGACCTCCGGGACTACAGCCGCATCGGGCTGCAGATGGCCCGCTACTCGGCGCCCCTGGCCATCCTGGCCTTGGTGGCGTGGTCCCCCCGGGCGCTCCTCCCGACGACGGCCCGCATCGACCGGCGACTAGCCGTCGCCGCGGTGGCCGCGGTACCGGTCGTGGCCGTGGGGGCCTCGGTGGTCACCTGGCTGTGGACGGGAGCCAACACCCCACTGGGCTGAGGTGCCGGAGCGACAGGTCGCTGGCAGCTGGCCGTCCCGACGTCAGGTCTCGGATCGGTCCGTCAGGAGCGCCTCCACGGCAGCCGCGGCCAGACAGAGGATGGCCACCACGCCGACCACGTGGAGGTGCTCGAAGAACTGGGGCCACACGAAGTCCCGGGGATGCCGGAAGCGGATCTGGTCCACGGCGATCAGGGTGGCGGCAGTGCCCATGGTGACCGCTCCCAGCCCTGCCGCGGTGCGCGCCGGAAGCCATCCACCGAGCGTCAGCCCCAGAATGAGGCCGATGACCGGTGCGGCAAGCGGCCATGCCGGCAGGTTGACCACGGCGAAGCCCGTGAACAGCAGCCCTCCGAGTGCGGCCCCACCGGGTCCCATGGCCACCCGGCGAGCCGTGATCGGTCCGAATCCCGGGACCCCATCGGTGGGACCACCGGGGTCCCGCCGACCCCGCACCAGGAGCAGGATGCAGCCGAGAGCAGCCAGCACGGTGAGTCCCAGGCCCATCCGGACGAACCGCTGGGGTGCCCAGCGGAGGTCGTAGGTGGTGGCCCGATCGTCACCGGGATGGATGAGCCAGCCGTTGGCGAAGCCGTCGACCAGCCGTGGGGGCCCGAGGTCGACGCCCCGCTCGTCGCGTAGCTGCCAGCCACCGTCGTGGCTCTGGCCCAGAACCAGCCAGACCGCGCCACTGGCCGGCCCGACCTGGACGGACAACGAGGTTCGACCCTGGTCCACCACGGTGACCTCCGGCAGGGTGCGGGCCGGTGAGCCAGGTCCGGGGGACGTGAGGACCAGACGGTCCAGGTCGATGCCGGTGTCGTTGCCCGATGCCGCGATGATCCGGTGGGTGCCGGCCGTCAGGTGGAGGTCCGCCCCACAGGGCTCGATCGGCGAGGGCTGTCGGTCCATCGCCCCGGCCCAGGTGCCGGTCAGCCTGATCGGGACGGCCTGACCATCCACCTCCAGCAGATCGTCCCGGCAGGCCCCCGGATAGTCGCCGGCTGCCGTGGCCAGCGTCGGGCTGGCCTCCACCTCGACCACCCCCACCGGGAGCACCTGGGGGAGGCCCGTCGTCCAGCCCATGGTCATCCGTTCGGCCACCGCTCGGAACTCCAGGGCGATCGTCCGGCTGGTGAACGGCGGGAGGTCGAGGGCCACCCGGGTCGTCCCGGACGCCGTACGGAGCGTCCCGGGAAGGTCCACCACTCCGACGGGGCCATCGTCACCCGACACCACCACGGTGGTCGGCACCGAGTGCAGGCCGTCGGATCGGAACACCACCTGCAGGCCGTCGACCGGCCGGGACCGACCAAGGTCCAGCACCAGGACCTCACCGGCCGCGGAACCGACGGGGGACTGCCAGGCGGTCTGGAAGTCGCCATCGATGGCCGCGCGGGGCCGGGAACCCAGGTCACCCTCCAAGCTCCCGGTGGCCCGGGCCGTGACACCGGGCCGGTCCCAGATGCCGTCGTGTGCACGGGTCGAGAGCCGGGCCTCACCGGTGAGCCGGAACGTCCGGTCCCACGGGACGTCCACCGTGCGGTCCATGGCCACCTCGGGGTCGTGGCGCTGGGGGTCCCGTGGCTCCACCCGTTGCCGGGAGAGCAGGACCACCAACTCGGCACCACGATCCTGTCCGGACACCGTGGTCAGGCTGGTCGGCAGGACGATGGTCTCCCGTGCTGCGATCCCGTCGATGGCCAGTTCAGCGAAGCCCACGGCACTCAGGCCGGCATAGTGCGGGCGCTGGCCCACGTCGGTGTCCGTGATCTCCACGACCACGCTCGCCGCCGGCCCGGCAGCCTCCAGCGGTACCCGCTGGCCCGGTTCGCGTCGCGACGACGGGCCCAGGGTGACCCGGTGGGGTCGACCGTCCACCGTGACCACCACCTCGGTGATCCAGCGATTCTGGTCGGCGCCACCGGCCTGGAGGATCGTCAGGGCGTCCAGGTGTACCGGATGGTCCAGGTGGAGGGTGATCCGTTCGCCCCGTACGTCGCTGAACCCCCCGACCCGCCATGCGGTGTCCACGCGTCCATCCACGGCGTGGAACGGTCGATCGCCCGGCGTGTAGGTCACCGGGTTGCCGTAGCCGCTGGCCTCCACCCGGATGCCCTCCTGACGGGCCACCGTGCGACTCCCGGGGAGGACGGGGAGGGCGGCCAGGGGCTGGTCGGCGAGGTTGCCCGGATCGTGCACCTCGTCGCTCCGCTCGGTGAAGCCCGTGGTCTCCCGCAGGGTGCCCCACCGCCGCCCCTCCTTGCGGTTGGTGTCGGTCAGGACCAGCCGGGCGCCCGGTCCGAGCACGTCGGATGCTCCAGCCCCACCGGCGACCAGCGATGCGCCGTACAACACGGGTCGTCCCGGCTCCAGGAGTCCCTCGCCGGCTGCCGCGACCACGCCGGCCGCATCGCCGTCGACGACCACCGGCCGCGCCGGGTCGGCCACCCGGACGATGGGCACCGGCTCGAGGACCGGGAGGATGGCCACCGGTGCCGGGTCGAGCAGTTGGGGTGGACGCGACAGGGTGTGCTCGTCGAGGAGGGGACGTTGGGGCCCGGCCACGTTGGCCACCGGCTCGCCGAACGTCCGTGGTGCCCCGAATCCCGGTGCATCCACCAGTTGGGCCCACAGGTCGATGGGGCGGGGAGTGCGGTACCGCTCGAACTGCAGGTCCGAGCGGACCACCACGTCTCCGACACCCATGAGGCGGGCCATGGGGGCCAGGGCATCGGGATCCAACCGGCCCTCCTGGAACTCCCGGTCCAGGGCGGCCAGCAGCTCGGCCGAGGCCGGTGACCCCTGGGGAATGAGCTCGCGGGCCACGTGCGGGCGGTCCATGAGGCCCGGTAGTACCGGGTCCCCGGTGTGTCCCCAGCGGTAGGCACCGAAGTCACTGCCCGGCACCACCAGCACCCGCGTGTCGTGGCCCCCCCGGTCGAGGTCGTCGGCCGCCGCCAGCCAGTGCTCGGGAACGTTCTCGTCCCGCTGGTAGAGGTCACCCAGCAGCTCGCCCTGCCAGAGCGGCGAGAGGTTGGCCACCGCCAGCAGGCACACCACGGCGCTGGCCGGGCGTTCCCAGCCGGGCCGCCAACGCCCGAGGGCTGCCACCCCGGCGCCCAGGAACATCGCCGTAGCCAGCACCACCAGGGGGAGGACCCGTGCGGTGCTCCGGAGGGCCAGACCGGCCTCGGTGAGGGTCAGGTCGCGGAACAGCGCCCCCAGGGCCGACGGGGCGTCGTAGGGATGCGCGCCGATCCCCACGAGCAGGCCGACCACCAGCAGGCAGAGGGCATGGCCGCGATGGGCGAAGCGGACCACCGCGGCCACGGCCAGGCCCAGGAGGGGCAGGCCGAAGGACAAGGGCAGCGCCCAGCGGGTGTACGAGCCGGCCGATTCGATCCACGGACCGAGGTGCCCCTGTCCGTAGAAGTACCAGTAGCCCAGGCCCCGGAAGAGCTCCGGGGCCGTGGCAGCGTCGGACACCACCCGGTAGTTCTCGGTCAGGTGCAGCGTCGGGAGTCCGTGGCCGGCCTGCGTCCAGAGTCCCACCACCCACCACAGGCTCGTACCGGCCACCGTCACTCCGATGCGCAGGCCGGTCCGTAGGACGACCGGCCAGCGGTGTGACCGGTCAAGGCCGGACCACACCAACCACGCCACCGGCCCCAGTCCGACGAACAACAGGGACGTGGCGTTCACCCCACCCACGGTCAGGGTCAACAGGCCGAAGGCCGCCGGGTATCTCCACCCGTCGGTCCGCAGGGACCGGACGACGAGGCCCAGCATCCAGGGGAGTGCGGCCCACGGAAGGAGGATCGGCGACACCCAGGACAGGAAGTTCAGGATGTACGGGCTGAGCATGTACGCCCATGCGGCGGACAGCAGGGCAGGGCCACGCCACCCCAGGGTCCGCAGGAACCAGAGCATCCCCAGGCCGGCAGCCAGGAGGATGCTGCCCATCCAGAGGCGCTGGGTGACCCAGTCGGGGAGGCCGAGTGTCTCGCCGACCCAGTAGAAGGGGCCGATCGGCCAGAGGAACCCGATGTTCTGATGGGTGACCGTCCCCATTCCCACCTCGGGATGCCACATCGAGGTGGCCCGCTCCAGGAGGCGCCCCGGATCCAGGTACAGGTAGGCCTTGGTGTCGGCGACCACCCGGCCGGGATCGTTGAGCAGGAGTGGCACGTAGGCCACCACGGCCACGGCCCACCGTTGGATGGCCGGCCCGGATGGCCGCCGGACGGACCCGTTCACGGTGACGGGGCCGTGGAGGCCAGGATCCGGAAAGCCCCGGCAGCCGTCCGGTCCCAGTCGAAGCGACCCGCGTTGGCCAGGGCCCCAGCCGACAGCTGGTCCCACCGGGAACCGACGGCCTCCACGATCAGGTCGGACAGGGCGTCGTCATCGGTCGCCAGCAGCCCCGACCGGCCATCCGCGACGGCGTCGCGGTGCCCGGCGATGTCGGTGGCCACGGCCGGCGTGCCGCATGCCGCAGCCTCGGTCAACGTCATGCCCCAGCCCTCGCTGATCGAGGCGCTGGCCACCAGTCGGGCCCTGCGGTAGGCGTCCACCAGATCGGCGTCACTGACCCTGCCCCGGAAGGCCACCGCCGGGGCCACGCCGAGTCGGGCGGCCAGGGCGCGGAGGTCGGCCTCCTGGGGTCCATCGCCGATGACCTCCAGGTGGAGGTCCGGAACCCGGTCCCGGGCCTCGGCGAAGGCCCGGATGAGGACGTCCACCCGCTTGGAGGTGGTGAGGCGACCAACCGACACCACCAGCCCCCCGGGATCCCGTCGCCCGGCCGGGGAGAACCGGGGATCGATGCCCGGCTCGACGACATGGACTCCTTCGGGCTGATGGCCGAGGCCATCCAGCAGGCCGTCCCGTGAGGAGGCCGAGAGGGTCACCACCGGCGTGCGGCGGTACCAGGGAGGGGCGATGCGGTGCTCCAGGAGTGACCCCAACCGGGCCGCACCGGGCGGGAGGACCAGGGGCCACATCGCCGCGTGGTCGTGGTGCTGGATGGCCATCCTCGGTCCCCGGGCCCACAGCGGGGTGAGGAAGGGCACCCCGTTCCACACCTCCACCAGGGCGTCGCGACGGCCGTGTCGGCCCAGCATCTCGGCCAGGGCACTCCGGGGGAAGACCTGGTAGCGACCGGCCCGACGGACCACCTCGACGCCGTCACGGACGATGGTCGTGGGCCCATCGGGTACCGCGGAGGTACGTACGCAGACCTCGAGGCCGCATGCCGCCCACCGCCTGGTCACCTCGTGGAGGTGGAGTTCAGACCCTCCGGCCTCGGGGTCGTCCAGGTCGCGCCAGGCCAGGACGTGGATGCGGCGGATCTCCGACGCGGAAACCAGCCCGGCGAGGTCGACGTCCGTCAGGTCACTGGCCATGCGGACTGGATCGTACTGGTGGTCCCGCGGCCCGTACGGGCGTCGGGAGGCCGCGGGGGACTGGCAGGGGAGTGGCAGACTCGGCGGGCCCATGCTCTTCCCGACCATCACCTTCGCCCTGTTCCTGGTGCTCGTCCTGGCCGTCCACACGGTGCTCCTGGAACGACCCACGGCATGGAAGGCGTCCATGCTGGTGGCCAGCTACGTCTTCTACGGGTGGTGGGACTGGCGGTTCCTGTCGCTGATCTGGGTCTCCACGGTGGTCGACTTCGTGGCCGGCCGGGCCATCCACGCCACCGAGGACCCGGGACGACGTCGGCTCTGGCTCTGGTGCAGCCTGGGCACCAACCTCGGGATGCTCGGCTTCTTCAAGTACGCCGGGTTCTTCGTCGACTCCTTCGTGGACCTGTTGGGCAGCCTGGGCGTCGAGGCCGCCCCCGGGCCCCTGGGGATCATCCTCCCGGTGGGCATCAGCTTCTACACGTTCCAGACCATGTCGTACTCCATCGACATCCACCGACGGGTCCTCGAGCCCACTGACCGCCTGCTGGACTTCGCCCTGTTCGTGGGCTTCTTCCCCCAACTGGTGGCCGGACCGATCGTGCGGGCCCGGGACTTCCTGGCCCAGTTGGCGACCGACGACCGTGCCCCCATCGACACCGGGCGGGCCACCCGGCTGATCCTGGGCGGCCTGTTCAAGAAGATGGTCCTGGCCGACGTCCTGGGCGCCGAACTGGTGGACGGCGTCTTCGCCGATCCCGGCGGGGCCACCGGCCTGGAGACCCTGCTGGCCGTCTACGGGTACGCCCTCCAGATCTACGGGGACTTCAGCGGGTACTCCGACATCGCCATCGGCATCGCCCTGCTGCTGGGCTTCCGGTTCCCGGTCAACTTCGACCAGCCGTACCGGGCCCTCAGCCTCCAGGACTTCTGGAGGCGCTGGCACATCAGCCTGTCCTCATGGCTCCGGGACTACCTGTACATCGGGCTGGGCGGGAGCCGCGGTGGTCGGGCCCGGACGGCCCGGAACCTCCTGGCCACCATGCTGCTGGGCGGCCTGTGGCACGGAGCGGGCTGGACGTTCATCCTGTGGGGGGCCATCCACGGAGTGGGCCTCGTGGTGGAGCGATCGGTGGTGGCGTGGGCACCGGGGCTGACGGACCGGACATCGTCGGGCGTGGGCCGCCTGATCCGGACGTTGGTGACCTTCCACGTGGTGTGTGCCGGATGGGTGTTCTTCCGGGCCGTGGACCTCGGGAGGGCCATGGACGTGTTCGCCGGACTGGGCGGCTCGTGGACCTCGGCACCGGCGGTCGACCTTGGCGTGGTCCTCCTCCTGGCGATCGGCGCCACCACCCAGCTGGTGCGGGCGGGCTCGGCCGACGCCTGGTGGGACCGTGCGTCACGGTTGCCCGTGGTGGTGCAGGCCGCAGGGGTCACCGCGGCGATCCTGAGCTTCGACCTGTTGGGTCCCGACGGCGTCAAGCCGTTCCTGTATTTCGCCTTTTGATACCTTCCCGTTCCGCCGACCCGCTGGGGGCCGGTAATGAACGAGAGGCGGAACCATGCTCTTCCACATCACCCATCAGCACGACGAGCACACATGCCCGGCGCGGGACGATGCCATAGCGGCGCGGACCTTCGGGGCGCTGGGGGAGAACCTGGCCGAGCACGTCAACGAGGTGATCGGCATGTGGGGCGATCCCCTCAGCCACACCCTCTTCGCGGTGGTCGATGCCGACGAGGCCACCCAGATCATCCAGGGATTCTTTCCGGTCATCGATGCCGGGACGGCACAGGTCCGACCGATCGTGAGCATGGACACCGTGATGGAGGTCCGGGACGAGATGGCTGGCTGATCGGGCTGGCCTCGCGGACCCACCACGACCGGGCGTCGATCAGGTCCGGCCGGGACGCCAGAGCACGGCCACGATGACCAGGGCGGCCGGCCAGGCGGTGAACGCGGTCAACGCCTCGCGGTAGGTGCCGAAGACCTCGGCCCCGATCGAGAAGGTCAGGGCGCCCACGGCAGAGCTCATGACGCTGATGACCCGGAGCAGCCCGGTCACCGAGCCGATGCTGCCCAGGCCGAACAGGGCGGGTAGCAGCGTGCCGTTGACGGCCGCTCCGCCCCCCGTGCACACACCCAGGCCGATGGAGTAGGCGAAGACCGTCCAGGTCGTCGCCCCCATCCCGCCCAGCAGGCAACTGACGGCCAGTAGGGCGGCCACGACGGCCGGCGTCAGGTAGCGGCCCCGGCGGTCGCATGCCCACCCGAATGCCAGGCCGCCGCCGATGGCCCCGAGGGCCTGAGGCAGGAACATGGCCGCCGCCCGGGCATCGGTGTAGCCCAACTCGCCCAGGATGTTGGTCTGGTGGAACACCATGCCGGTGATCAGGACGCTGTTGGCCGACGCCACGGCGGCCAGGATCCAGAAGGAGGACGATCCCAGGACCTCTCTCCGGGTGGGCGACGGCGCTCCCACCGACCCGGCAGGCCGCGCCCCATCGGTCCCCGCTGCGCCGTCCGGGGTCTGGCCGAGGTCGCCGGGTCGGTCCACCACGCCGCACCGGGCGATGGCCGTCACCGAGACGAGGACGGCCGCCGCGGCCACCAGCCAGGTGGTCCGCCACCCCCAGGCCGTGACCCCCAGCGAGAGGAGGAGTGGCACCACGGCCATGCCGGCTGCCGTGCAGGTCATGGTGACCCCCAGGGCAAGGCCCCGGCGGGCGTCGAACCAGTGGGTGACCGAGATCTGGGAGACCAGGGCGAGGGCGCCCTGGCCGAGCATCCGGATGCCGAGGAACCCGGCGGCCAACCAGACCACGTTGGTGATGGTCGACATGTGGGCCAGGGCCGCCGCGAACGCCACGGCCACCACGCCCATGGCCCGCCGGGAACCCACGTCGTCCACCCACCGGCCGACCCGGGGCAGGGCAGTGGATGCGACGAGCGTTCCGAACAGGTACGCCGTGGACACCGCCGTGTCGGTGGTGCCGAGGTCGGTGGCCATGACCTCCCGGAACACCGAGACGCCGATGGACTGGCCGGGACCGGTGAGCGCCCCGGCCAGGCTGGCCATCGCCACCATGTGCCACCCGTAGAAACCCGCCGGGGAACGGGCGCCCGTTTCCCGGGGCCTGACCATCAGCGGGCGCTACCGACCGGACCCGGACCGGCAGGTGGCGCTCAACCCATCGTGGTGCAGTGCAGCGGCTCCACCACGGCGTTGCAGCGACCATCCAATGGACCGAGGTCCTCCCTGGGGAACTCGTGCTCACCCCGGTAGCGCATGGCCAGGTCGTCCAGGAGTTCCAGCGCACCGTCGTGCTCCCAGCCCACCAGCCGACCACGAACCTCGAGGTACCGCTCGTTGTCGTCGGGGTCGGTGGCCGACATGGCCACCCGGCCGTCACCACACAGGTTGCGCCACTTCTGGCGTCCCTCGGCGTGGGGGAACCTCACGTAGGTCCCGTCGAAGGTGGCCCAGACGGGCGAGACATGGGGCTCCCCATCGGGGCCGATGGTGGCCACGTGCCAGACCGTCGGTAGGTCGAACAGGTCCCGGTGCGAATCGGGGACGACGTGGGTGGCGGGTACTTGGTCCATGGCGGGACGTTACCCACGGCGGGAGCCGGCCTCAGGATCGCGGCGCCCATCGACGGCGACCGGCCACGGCAAGCGCCGGCAGGAGGCCGATCACGGTGGCCGCGAGACCCAGGACGGGGAATGTGGACACGGCCAGGATGAGGCCGGCGGCGATCCCTGCTGAGGCCCCACCGGCCGTCATGCACATGTCGGCCAGGCCCTGGATCCCCACCCGGTTGGGACCGTCGAAGGTCTGCACGATCAGTGCTGAGGAGGCCACCAGGCCGAAGTTCCAGCCGACTCCGATGAGGAACATCCCCACGAAGGCCCCCACCGAGTGGTGGGCCTCGTTGCGGGCCGCCAGGCCAGCGCCCACGGTGAGCAGGAGGCTCCCCGCCACGATGACCTGGTGGGAACCAAGCCGGTCGACCAGGCGTCCCACCAGGGGCGAGAAGGCGTACATCCCGATGATGTGTAGCGAGATGCAGTAGCCGATGACGTGCAGCTCGTGCTCGCCGGCCCGAAGGTGGAGGGGCAGCATCGTCATGAGCCCGACCATCACCACGTGGCCTACGACCATCGACCCCACGGCCAGCCGGCCGTCCGGCGAGGCCATGACCGGGGCGATGAACGTCCGCAGTGGCGCACGCGCTCCGCGGTCACCGACACCACCCGCCACAGCGAGCGGATCCGGTCGGAGGAAGAGGTGGATGGTCAGGGCCGCCACCGCGAACAGCACGGCGGACAGCAGGTAGGGCCCGGCCAGCTCCTGCAGGCCCAGCGAGGTGGCCATGGTCCGGATCGGACCGAACCCCAGGATGGGCCCCAGGACCGAACCGAAGGTGGAGGCCCAGATGAGGGTCCCGATGGCCGAGCCGGCTTCCTCCGCCAGGTCGGCCGAGGCGAACCGGGCCGCCATGTTCCCGGCATACCCCAGGCCCACGCAGAGCATTCCCACCACCAGCAGCGGATACCAGGAGAACTGGGCGGCCGCCAGACAGGTCAGGGCACCCATACCGGCCACCGCGTAGCCCCCGGCGATTCCCGGGCGTCGCCCGCGTGCGGCCATGACGCGGGCCAGGGGTATGGCCGCGAAGGCGGCACCCATGGTCAGCCCGGATGCCGCTACGCCGCCCAGCAGCTCGCTGCCGGTGAGTTCCTCGCCCAGGATGGCCGACGAGCTGTAGGCGCTGCTCATGGCCGCTCCACCGGGCACGATGGCCCCCATGAGGGTGCGCAGCGTTCGCTTCTGCACCACCGCCCGGTCGACCACCGGCAGTCCCGCCTGTTGCATCGGAGGAGCGTAGGGCTGGGGGTCCGGGTACGTCCTACCCGGGGAGTACGGTCGCCGACGTGTCCAGCACCACGACCTACGCATGCTTCGACGTCGAGACGACCCGGCTGGATGCCCGTTCCGGCCACGTGATCGAGGTGGCCGTGGTCCGGGTGACGGCCGACGGCTCACCGGCGGGGGAGTGGACCACCCTGCTGGACGCCGGGACGACCGACGTGGGTCGTACCGACATCCACGGCATCCATCCCTCGTGGTTGGTCGGCGCCCCCCGGTTCTCCGAGATCGCCGGCGACCTGGCCGAACAGCTCGACGGCTGCATTCCGGTGGCCCACAACGCCCCGTTCGACGAGGGCTTCATCATCGCGGAGTGGGGGCGGGCCGGATTCGGGCCACTGGAACTCCGGGCCGTGGACACCCTGCCCATGGCCCGTGAGCTGGGTCTGCCGGGACGACTCGGCAGGCTGGCCTCCGCACTGGGGGTGACGCTGGACGGTGCCCACCAGGCCCTCGACGACACACGCGCCCTGGCCGGCGTCCTGCTGGCCCTCCTGGAGCGGGGCGCCCGTCCCGCACCGGTGCCACTCTTCGGACGCTCGCTGTTGACCCCGCCAGCCAGCGGGCGTGTCCTGCACCGTCCCGGCGTCACCGTCTGAGGATTCCGTCGGGCGCCACGACATGACCGGGATCCTGCGCCACAGTTCCCGTCAACTCCTCCTGGTGGCCGGTGTCGTCGTACTGGCGATCGGATCGGCAACCGGCTGCTCGAGCTCCGGTGACGGCGGATCGGGGCAGGACAGCGGTGAACTGGCCGTCCTGGAGCGCATCGGACCCGCCCCCACCACGCCCCCTCCGACGTCGACCCCCGCGCCCCGGCCGACCACCACCACGACCCACCAGCCGACCATCACCTCAACGGCCACGCCAACGACCACCTTGCCGACCAGCATGGCGTCGTCCACGACCGGGGTGCCGTCCACCACGGAGCCACCACCACCCACGTCCACCGGGCCGGTCGGCCCGGACCGACCATTCATCGTGGCCCGACCGACCGGCCATGACCTCCACACGCACCGGGCTCCGGATGATCCGGAGGTCTGGTGGCGGCTTCCCAATCCGGGCCCCTACGAAGGGGATCGAGTGGTGCTGGTACTCGAGGACCACGGCGACTGGCTCCACGTGGACCTGCCGGTTCGCCCCAACGGCACCACCGGGTGGGTCCGACGGTCCGACGTGACGCTGTCCACCCACGTGGCACTGGTGCGCGTGGACCTGTCGGAGCGGCGCCTGTGGGCCTGGGAGGACGGACAGCTGGTGGCCGAGGGAGCAGTGGCGCTCGGTACGAGTGGGACGCCGACGCCCACCGGACGGTTCTACGTCAACGAGGTCCAGGAACAGGCTGATCCGGACACCATCTTCGGCTCGTGGATCGTGGGAACGTCAGGCTTCTCCGACGTCCTGGACTCGGCCTTCGGGGGCGACCCGGCGGTGGCCATCCACGGGACCAACGATCCGACGGTCCTCGGCCTGGAGGTGTCGCTGGGGTGCGTCCGGGTCCACGACGACGTGGTGGCTCGGCTGGCCCGGCTACCGCTGGGTACACCGGTGGAGATCGTGGCCTGAGGACACCTGGGGGCGGGGGCCCGTCGGAGGCGGTCAGTTCATCCCGGCGTCGTCCGGGTACCCGCTCAGCAGCCCGGTCAGGCCGCCCTGACGGGCCAGTACGGCCCGCCAGAGGCCCTCCGGGTCAGGGGAGCAGGCGTCGTCAGCGTGTGCGTCGACCACGATCCAACCGCCGGCGGCCAGCTCGGCCTCCAGTTGGCCGGCCATCCAGCCGGCGTAGCCGACGAACAGCCGCACCTCGTCGACACCGGGCAGGTCCCCGGGATCGCGGTGCAGGTCGACCACCCCGAGGCGTCCCAGCAGGGGGCTGATGCCATCGACCGGTTCGGCCGGACCCCGACCCAGGCCGATGATCGAGTCCGTGGACACCGGCCCGCCGTCATACAGGTGGGCGGGCCAGGCCAGTCGGTCGCCCCATGGGGGTACGGCTTCGGATGCGCTGACCAGCCGGGGCCGGTTCAGGATCAACCCCAGGGCGCCGTCGTCGTTGTGTTCGAGGACCAGCACCACGGTCCGGGCGAAGTTGGGGTCCAGTAGTTCAGGGACGGCCACCAGGAGGCGGGCCCTGGTGGAGCCGTGGTGGGAGTCGGTGCCACTCATGGGGTCGCCTCCCCAGCCCCGACCTCGGCCAGGGCCTCGGCCAGCAGGGTGTTGGCCCCGGACTGTTCCAGGACGCCGACCAGCTGTCCGCCGGCCAGTTCGGTGTAGATGCCCGTGGTGGTGATGGTGGCGTGTCCCAGCAGGCTCTGGATGACGTTCATGGGCACGCCGTCGGCGGCCAGTTGCACCCCGGCGGTGTGGCGCAGCGAGTGCAGGGACCGGTCCCGCAGTCCGGCTTCCCGGTTGAGCAACTTCAGCCAGTACCGCAGGCGCTGGTAGGTGAACCGCTCGCCGTCGTTGGTCACGAAGAGGGGAGCGGTGGCCTCCGACCGGCCGAACCGTTCAGCTCGCTCGACCTGCCAGTGCTCGTTGACGGCCACCAGCTCGTCGGACAGGGGCAGTCGCCTGATGCGTCGACCCTTGCCGACGACGTGGAGCATCCAGGTCGCCCGGTCGTCGGCGTCAACCAGGCGTTCCCTGCTGATCCAACCGACGTCGGCGTCCAGCATCTCGGCCGAGCGGAGCCCGAGAACGGCCAGGAAGGAGCACATGGCCAGATCCCGGGCCGGCCAGCGGACCCGTCGACCACGGGATCCCCGGCCACCGTTATCTTGACCCGGATGCCACTCGGCAGCCTCCTGGTACAGGTCCCGGATCTCGGCCGGCCGGTAGTACTCGGGGTCGACCTGGGGTACGTCCAGCTTGGCCACCTTGCGGATCCGTGCCACGTCGGGCACCTCTGAAACCAGTCGGTCGGCGATGCAGTAGTCGAAGAACGACTTGAGGGCGGCCAGGGTCTGGTTGATGGTCGACTTGGAGACGTCCGTTGCCGCACGCATGGCCCGGACGGTGTCGGTCAGGGTGGCCTGGTCGAGGCTGTCGGCCCGGAAGGCCGCCGGCGGGATCTCAGCGAAGGAGACGACCCGTCGGACGCCCTGGCCGTAGGCACGGACCGTGTGGGGTGGCTTGTCCTCATAGAGGGGTAGCCATGCCAACCACTCGTGGAAGACGGCCGACATCTCCTCGGCTGGCGGCAGTGTTCGGTAGGCCACGGTCCCCGTACCTTCCGCTGGAGTCCCCTTAGTGAATGATAATCTCCATTATCTTGACATATGCTCCCGATGGTGGGGTGTATCCCCCTACGGCGTGCCGTCCATGATGTCGCTCAACGGGTCGAGGAGTCCGTTGTCGGTCCCGTTGTCAACGAACACCGACAGGCGGAACGAATCGCCCGCATCAACCTTGTCGGGGCCCAGTGACGCATGGGCCGACAACGGCAGCTTGAACTGCGGCATCGACTCATAGGCCTCACGGAACGTGTCGTGGGTCAGGACCGGCCCGGCCTTGCTGGCGATCA
>CAYWBE010000014.1:0-17849 GCA_964456295.1 uncultured Candidatus Nemicrothrix sp. | reverse complement strand
CCATGGTTCGCCTCCGGGAGTCGATCGACGCCGGGGGGAGCGAGCTTCCGATCGATGAGAAGCGCCTCACCCGGGCCCGTCGGGCCGTGGAGAAGGCGGCCCACATTCTCGAGGAACCCGACCGCCGGGACTGGTGACGGGTCGCCGCGTGTCGTGGCGGGTCAGTGGGATACGACGGGGATCCGCACCCGACCGTCGTCGGCACGACGGACGTCGAGGCGACGACCGGGGTCGACGGTCCCGTAGAGGGTGGTCCGCTGCCTGAGCCTGCGGCCCAGCGGTGATACGAGGGCCTCCAGATCGGACTGGGTGACCTGCTGGCCGTGTTCGGCCCCGGCGGCCCGTGAGATGTTCTCGTCCATGAGCGTGCCGCCCAGGTCGTTCACCCCGGCCTGGAGGAGTTGTCGGACCCCGTCGAAGCCGATCTTCACCCACGATGACTGGACGTTGTGGATCGAGCCGTCGTAGGCGATGCGGGCCACGGCGTGGATCAGGAGGTTCTCCCGGAAGGTGGGACCACGTCGGGCCTTCCGCTGCAGGTAGATGGGCGACGCCATGTGCACGAAGGGGAGGCCGACGAACTCGGTGAATCCACCGGTTTCGTCCTGGAGGTCACGGCAGCGGAGGAGGTGTCGCACCCAGTGCTCCGGACGTTCGATCGACCCGTACATCATGGTCACGTTGGATCGGATGCCGACGGCGTGGGCCGTGCGGTGGGCCTCCAGCCACTCGTCGGTGGTGATCTTGTCGGGGCACAGTTCGGCACGGATTCCGTCGTCGAGGATCTCGGCGGCCGTTCCGGGAAGAGAGCGGAGTCCGGCGTCGTGGGCTCGACGGAGGTACTCGACCAGCGGCTCGCCCAGCCGGCGGGCTCCCTCGGTCACCTCCAGGGCGGTGAAGCCGTGGACGTGGATGTCGGGCACCGCGGCACGAACCGCCCGGGTCACGTCCAGGTAGTACTCGCCGTCGAAGTCGGGATGGATGCCGCCCTGCAGACAGACCTCGGTGGCCCCCATCCGGGCCGCCTCGGCCGCCCGGTCGGCGATCTCGTCCATCTCCAGGAGGTAGGGGGTGCCACGGAGGTTCAACGACAGCGGACCCTTGGAGAACCCGCAGAACCGGCACTTGTAGGTGCAGACGTTGGTGTAGTTGATGTTCCGGTTGGCCACCCAGGTCACGTCATCGCCGACCCGGCGGCGGCGCAACTCGTCAGCCACCTCGGCCACCGCTGCGACCTCGGGCCCACGGGCGCCGAACAGCGTCAGGAGCTCGGCGTGCCCGGTCCTCTGTCCCGCCAGCACGCCGTCGAGCACCTCGCGGAGTCGACCACGGGCGTCGGGTCGACCGGGGACGAGTTCGACGGGACGGACGGGAGCGCCGGAGTACCAGGCGGTGGACTCCGATCCGATCTGGCGGACCTCGGCGCCGTCGTCGGCCGGGATGGTTTCGATCACCTCGGGGAACACCGCCCCCGGGTCGTCGCGTCCGAGTCCCTCGGCGTCGCTGCGATCCATGACCGCGAAGTGGAGGCCGGGGTCGAACCAGCGTTCCGGCTGCTGCACGTGTTCGGGGTAGGTGGTCAGTCGTGGTGCGAGGGTGAAGCCGCGCTCCTCGGTGACCGCGGCCAGACGGTCCAGGTCGGGCCACGGTCGTTCCGGGTTCACGTGGTCGGTGGTGACCGGTGAGACACCGCCCCAGTCGTCGATTCCGGCGTCCAGGAGCACGCCGAAGTCGTCGGACAGGTTGGGTGGCGCCTGGAGGTGGATGTCCGGCGGGAGGATGACCCGGGCCAGGGCGATGGCATCGAGGTAGTCCCCGGGGGGACACGCCGGGGCGGCGTGCATCGCCGTTCCCTCCTTGGGTAGGAAGTTCTGGACGATCACCTCCTGGACGTGGCCGTGTCGCCGGTGGGAGTCGGCGATGGCTTCCAGGGCCTCGATCCGGTCCCCACGGGTCTCGCCGATTCCCACCAGGATGCCCGTGGTGAAGGGAATGGCCAGTCGGCCGGCGTCCTCGAGGGTGGCCAGGCGCCGCTCGGGGGCCTTGTCCGGAGCGCCGCGGTGGCAGTCCAGGTCGGACCGGAGGGACTCCAGCATCATTCCCTGGGAGGGCGCCACCTGCCGGAGCAGGGCCAACTCGTCGGCCGACAGGGCTCCTGCGTTGGCATGCGGGAGGAGCCCGGTCTCGTCGAGCACCAGGCGGGCCATGGCGGCCAGGTAGTCGACGGTCGAGGCATGACCATGGCGCTCCAACCAGTCGGCGGCCACCGGGTACCGCAGTTCGGGTCGCTCCCCGAGTGTGAACAGAGCCTCGTGGCATCCGGCCAGGGCGCCCCGGCGGGCGATGGCCAGCACCTCGTCGGGGGTCAGGTAGGGCGCCTCGAGGCGCGCCGGTGGCTGGGCGAACGTGCAGTAGCCGCACCGGTCCCGGCAGAGCATGGTGAGTGGGATGAACACCTTCGGGCTCCAGGTGATCCGGTTCCCGTATCGGGCGGTCCGGATCCTGCGGGCCTCGGCGGACAGTTCGGAGCCGGCAGGGAGGGCGCCGCAGGCGGTCGGCAGGTTCGATGCACTCACGGGCGCCTCTCCTCGGTGGCCCGACCCGGTCCGGGGCGGCTGCGGATGTGGTGTGGGGTGACGGTCTCGTCGCAACTGGGGCATGAGACGGCCTGGCCCAGTGGTGTCCCGCAGGCGTCGTGCACGAGCAGGGTCGGGGGGCCATCGCTGGCGTACCAGCGGTCGCCCCAGTGCATGAGGGCCACCAGGGCGGGGGAGAGGTCGGCGCCCTTGGCGGTCAGCCGGTACTCGTGGCGGACGGGACGATCCTGGTAGGGCACCCGGTCGACGATGTCCAGTTCAGCCAGTCGGTGGAGCCGGTCGGTCAGGAGGTTCCGGGCGATGCCGAGGTCCCGGTGGAGCGCCTCGAAGCGGCGGACGCCCCGGAAGAGGTCGCGCAGGATGAGCAGGGTCCAACGGTCGCCGACGGCCTCGAGGGTGGTGGCGATCGAACAGGCCGGGTCCCCCGGGTGGCGGGTGGCCTTGTCGGCAGTAGCGGGTCTGGGCATCCCGGGACCGTAGCAGTCCGTTTTGATTTGCAACGGACCGGCCGGATCGCTGATCGACCGTCAGCCTCCCGAGGTCAGAAGGTGGCCACCTTGGCCCGGAGGCTGTCCAGCAGGTCGTCGAACGACGCCACGAACGCTGCCACACCCTCGTCCTCCAGCACACGCGCCACGTCATCGAGATCCACGCCGGCGGCCGTCACGTCGCCCAGCACGGCGTGGGCGGCTGCCGGGTCGGCATCCACCGTCCGGGCCACCGTGCCGTGGTCCTCGAAGGCCACCAGCGTGGCGTCCGGGAGGGTGTTCACCGTGTCGGGGCCGATGAGGGTGTCGACGTAGAGGGTGTCGGGATACGTCGGGTTCTTGGTCGACGTGGAGGCCCACAGGGGACGCTGCACCCGGGCGCCACGAGCCGCCAGTGCCTCCCAGCGTTCACCGCTGAACACCGAGCGGAACATGTCGTAGGCCACCTGCCCCTGGGCCACCGCGGTACGGCCCCGGAGGGCCAGCGCCTCGTCGCTCCCGATGGCCTCGAGACGTCGGTCCACCTCGTTGTCGGTACGGCTGATGAAGAACGAGGCGACCGAGGAGACCTCCGAGAGGTCACCCTCGAGGGCCTCGAGGCCGGCCACGTAGGCCTCCATGACCTCCGCATAGCGGCCCAGCGAGAAGATCAGGGTCACGTTGACGCTCCGGCCCTCGGAGATCATCTGGCGGATGGCGGGGATTCCCGCAGCGGTCGCCGGGATCTTGACGTAGAGGTTGGGGCGGTCGATCCGCTCGTCCAGGGTCCGGGCGGCGGTGATGGTCCCCGCGGTGTCGGGCGCCAGCGTCGGGTCGACCTCCACGGACACGTAGCCGTCCGTGCCGTCGGATGCGTCGTGGACCGGCCGCAGGATGTCCAGGGCGTCGACGATGTCACGTACCACCAGGGCCCAGTAGCTGTCCTCGATGGTGGTGCCGTCGGCCACCAGCTCCCGGAGCTGTTCGTCGTAGGCATCGGTACCGGTCATGGCCTTCTGGAAGATCGACGGGTTGGAGGTGATCCCCCGGACCCCGCGGTCCACCCAGCGGCCCAGTTCCCCCGAGGTGATCCATCCCCGCCGGAGGTTGTCCAGCCACGGGCTCTGGCCCTGTTCGGCGTGGAGTTCGTGGAGTCGGGTCATCGGGTCCTCCGGGCAGTCGCTCAGGTCGACAGGAGGTCGGTGGCGGCGGCCACCAGGGCCTCGGGGGTGATCCCCAGTTCGGCCATGACCCGACCACCGGGGGCCGAGGCACCGAAGCGGTCGATGCCGATGCAGCGGTCCGCCCACCGGTCCCAGCCGAAGGTCACCCCGGCCTCGATGGACACGGTGGGCACCCCGGCGGGCAGGACCGACGTGCGGTAGGAGGCGTCCTGGGCGGCGAAGTCCTCCATGCAGGGCATCGACACGACGCGGACCGAATGGCCGGCTGCGGTCAGGGTGGCCGCGGCGTCCATGGCGACGGAGACCTCGCTGCCCGTCCCGACGAGGACGACGTCTGGCGGGCCGTCCGGATCGGCCAGGACGTAGCCACCACGGGCCACCGCGGCGTGGTCGTCGGTGCCCGGAAGCACGGGCACGTCCTGGCGGGTCAGCAGCAGGGCGACCGGCCCGGAGCCCTCCACGATGGTGCGCCAGGCGCCGGCCGTCTCGTTGGCGTCCGCGGGTCGGACCACCCGCAGGTCGGGGATGGCCCGCAGGGCCGCTGCGTGCTCCACGGGCTGGTGGGTGGGCCCGTCCTCGCCGACGCCCACCGAATCGTGGCTCCAGACGAAGACGTTGTGCGCGCCCGACAGGGCAGCCAGCCGGACGGCGCCACGCATGTAGTCACTGAACACCAGGAACGTGCCGTTCACGGGAAGCATCCCCCCGTGGAGGGCCAGGCCGTTGCAGATGGCCCCCATGGCGTGCTCGCGGACCCCGAAGAACAGCTGGCGCCCCTCGGGGCAGTCCGGGCCCTGGATGCCGTGACCGGAGATCGTGGTGCCGGTGTTGCCGGTCAGGTCGGCGCCACCACCGATGAGGCCGGGTACGACCTCCAACAGGGCCTGCAGGCAGGCGTTGCCCGCCTTGCGGGTGGCCACGGCTGCTCCCACCTCCCACGACGGGAGGGCGTCGGCCCATCCGCCGATGCCGGTACCGGTCATGGCGGCGTCCCAGGCGGCACGGTCGATGTCGGCCGCGGCCAGCCGGGCCTCCCACCGGGCCCGGGCGTCACCTCCGCGGCGACCTGCCGAGCGGTACAGGTCGAGCACGTCATCGGGGACGTGGAACGGTTCATCGGGCAGGCCCAACCGCTCCTTGGTCTCGGTGATGCCCTCGTCGGTCAGGGAGTAGCCATGGACCGCCGAGGTGTCCACGTCGGGCGACGGATGGCCGATGTGGCTCCGCAGGACGACCAGCGACGGTCGGTCGTCGACGGCCATGGCCTCGCGGAGGCCGGCCTCCATGGCGTCCAGGTCCTCGGCCGCCTCGCCGAGGTCGACCACGTGCCACCCATAGGCCCGGAAGCGTGCCGGGGCATCATCGGAGAGGGCCAGCTCGGTGGGTCCGTCGATGGTGACGTGGTTGTCGTCGTACACGGCAACCAGGCGGCCCAGTCCCAGGTGGCCGGCCAGGGAGGCCGCCTCGTGGCTGATGCCCTCGGCCAGGTCGCCGTCACCACAGACCACGAAGGTGTGATGGTCGCAGACGTCGGATCCGAAGCGGGCCCGGAGGTTCCGCTCGGCGACGGCCATGCCGACCCCGTTGGCGATTCCCTGTCCCAGTGGACCGGTGGTCACCTCGACCCCGGCGGTGTGGCCCACCTCGGGGTGGCCCGGTGTGGACGATCCCCACTGACGGAAGTCACGGAGGTCGTCCAACGTCAGGCCGTGGCCGGTCAGGTGGAGCATCGAATAGAGCAGGATCGAGGCGTGGCCGGCCGACAGGATGAAGCGGTCGCGGTCGGGCCACGAGGGGTCGGTGGCGTCGTAGGTCAGCACCCGGGTCCACAGGACGTGGGCCAGCGGAGCCAGGGCCATGGCGGTTCCCTGGTGGCCGGACCGGGCGGCATGCGGCGCGTCCATGGCCAATGTGCGGACCACGTCGATGGCCCGTCGCTCATCGGTGGTCCGTTGCTCCGGAGCGTCCGTCATCACTCTCACCTTCGGCCGCCGCAGGCCATACCGTCGTCGATCGGACCGGACCCTATCCGCGCCCCCCGGTAGGCCCGGCGACCGGTCAGAGCAGGAGTGCCGAGGCGGTGAATCCGTGTAGGTGGTGGGTGGGTCCCACCGGCCCGAGCTCGCCGGCACACGACATGCCGGCCACCGCGGTGGTGCCCAACCCGTCCACCAGATGCTCGGCGTCGTGGCCCGGTGATCCGAACAGGTGGGAGCCGCGTCCGTTGCAGGTGAAGGCCAGGACGCCATTGGCCGAGCGTCCGGCCAGGCGGTCGGACAGGTCGGCCGAAGCGGCCTCGGCATCACGGACCTGGAACTGGACGGTGGTTCCCACCGGGACGGTGTCGCCCACCGCGAGGGCGCCCGTGGATCGGTCGGCTCCCATGATCGACCGGATCAGGAAGTCGCCGGCCCTGAAGGACTCCCGGTGCTCGTCGATGACGATGCCGAGGTGCAGGCCCCGCCGGATGCGCTCCGCGGTCGACTCGTCGGCGGCCGCCAGGAGGTCGCCGATCCGCTGTACCGCTGGTCGTCCGGCCAGTGTCCGCACGAGCGGGCCCTCGGCATCGGTCACCACCATCGGGTCGCCGACCGGCCGGCAGCCCGTGGCCACCACGGCGCGGGCCTCGGTCCCGCGTGGGAGCACCACGCCGACTCCACCGTCGCTGAAGGATTCGTCGTCCAGGACCAGGTGGTTGCCCCCGGGTCGGGATGCCGCCGAGGCCAGCCCGCCGACCAGGGTGGTCTCGGGGTCCACCCCGGCGACCAGGGCGGCTGCGTCGAACGTGAACGGGTCGGCCATGAGGGCCACGGCCCGGCCGGCGCCCACCCCGTCGGGCAGCTCCGGCGCAGTAAGCCTGATGGGTCGGGCGTCGTCGATCAGGGCCGTCCAGAGGACGACCGACGGCCCCTCCTCGATCTCCCGACGGTTGGCCATGGTGCCGCCCGCCGAACAGCCCACGAGCACCGCCGGCGAGAGACCCTGTCGGATGGCGCGGGTGATCCGGGGCGTGTGGACCACATGGGCACCCGAGGTGAAGACCACGGCGATGCCCGGGCCATGGCCCGTGCGTTCGAGGCTCTGTCCGATGACCTCGGCCACGGCGACCGCAGCATCGGGGTGCTGGCTGACCGCAGTGGCGAACTGACCCGGGCCGGGACTCACGTCACGGTGGCGGGCGGTTCCGGAGGCGCCAGGAGCGTGAACGGCACCACGGTCGCCGGTCCGCGGTCGATGCTGCAGCTGGCCTCCACCGTGCCGAACTCCTCGAACTCCAGTTCAGCGCGCACCAGCCGGTAGCCGAACCGACCCGGTTCCACGGTGAGCGGCTGGACGTTGCGGGCCATCTGTTCGCCATCCCGGTGGAAGACGACCTCCAGCACCCCCTGCCCGCTGTGGTCCTCGGGACAACGGACCACGACGACCAGATGGGGCGACCAGGTGACCGGCGGTGGAGTGGGTGACGCCGCGCTGAACTGGATGCCGGTGAGGTCGATGTGGGTCGCGCCGCCGTCCACCGGACGGAGGTCGATGCCCTCGAAGAAGAGTGCGGCGAGGATCTGCATGGCCCGAAGATACGGCCTGGCTGCCACGCCCCGTCGGGGAGGGGTCCGAGCCGTAGCATGTCGCATCGTGAACCGGCGCCTCGTCCTGCCACTTGCCCTGTTGACGGTCGCCGTGCTCGCTGGAGTGCAGGCCCAACGGACCGACCGTGCGGCGGCCGTCAGCCGGGCATCGGAGTCCGCTCCCGACGTGGCTTCAGCAGGCACCCCGGTCCTGTCGGTACGGCGTGTTCCCGAGTTCCTCCAGGCGCCCACGGCCCATCGGAGGCTCCGGGAGGCACTGGCCGCACCGGTGTCGGTCCTGCCGCCGGGCACCTGCCTGTCGGTCTCCGAGCACGGTCATGACCTGTTCTCCCTCGACGCCGCCGCCCCCATGGCACCGGCCAGTGCCCAGAAGCTGCTGACCGGGCTGGCCACCCTCCAGGTGCTGGGCCCGGAGTCGGTGCTGACCACCAGGGTCGTGGTGGATGAGCCCCCGGCAGATGGCGTCGTTCCGGGAGACCTGTGGCTCATCGGTGGCGGCGACCCGCTGCTCATGACGGCGCCCTACGCCGATCGGTTCGAGGATCCGGTCGCCTGGTCCGACCTGACCGACCTGGCCGACGCGGTGGTGGCCGCCGGGGTCCGTGAGGTGGCGGGGTCGGTGGTCGGCGACGAGTCGCGCTACGACCCGATCCGGTACCTCGGGACGTGGCCCGACCGGTTCAAGCCCGGCTATTCCATCCAGTCGGGCCCGCTGAGCGCGTTGTCGGTTGACGACGGCTTCGCCAACTGGGACGAGGTGAACACGGCTGCGTCGCTGAGCGTGCCGGCCGACGATCCGGCGACGCTGGCCGCCCGCCTGTTCGACGACCTCCTGGAGGAGCGTGGCGTGGTGATCCGGGGGCGTCCGGATTCGGGCACCGTGTCCGGGCTGGCCTCCCAGCATCCGGTGGCCAGTCTGGATTCACCGCCGGTCCGCCTGCTGGTCGAGCAGATGCTGGTGGAGAGCGACAACACCACTGCCGAACTGCTCGTCAAGGAGATGGGGCGAACTGGCGGCGACCTTGGCACGACCGTCGGCGGCCTGACGGTGCTGCTGGATGCCCTCGAGGATGGCGGCCATCCCACGGGTGGGGCGGTTCCCTATGACGGGAGTGGGTTGGATCCCGACAACCGCCTGACCTGTGGGCTGCTGACCAGCGTGCTCGACGACGACCGGTTCGGTTCGACCCTGGTGGAGTCGCTCCCGGTGGCCGGCGACCGGGGCACCATGAAGAAGCGGTTCGTGGGCACCGGCGGGGAGGGCCGGGTCCGGGCCAAGACGGGGACCCTCCAGGCGGTGACCAGCCTGGCCGGGGTGGTCGACACTCCGGGGGGCCGGCGACTGGCTTTCGCCGTGATCAGCAACGGCGAACTCCCGTACGAGATCAGGGACATGCACGAGGACGTGGTCCTGTCGATGCTGTCCTACCCGGACGGTCCGGGGGTCGACCTCCTGTCACCGATCCCGGTGGTCGATCCGCTCCTCGACCAGACGTCCGGGGGATGACGGTGGGGGAGGCCAGACGACTCCCGATGTTTCCGTTGGGCACGGTCCTCCTGCCGTCGGGATTCCTCCCGCTGCACCTCTTCGAGGAGCGCTACCGGACGATGATCGTGGACCTGCTGGAGGGGGATCGGGAGTTCGGCGTGGTCCTGATACGGCGGGGGAGCGAGGTCGGCGGTGGTGACGAGCGGTGTGACGTGGGGACGAGGGCCCGGGTGCTGGAGGCCCGACAGGCGCCGGACGGCCGCTGGTCGGTGGCTGCCGTCGGGCTGCAGCGGTTGAGGGTGCAGCGCTGGCTCCCCGACGACCCGTATCCGTGGGCCGAGGTCCGTCCCATGCCCGACGCACCGGGCCCACCGGTGGACGAGGCGTTCTATCGGCGGGTGGAGGACGCCCTTCGGCGCCTGCTGGCCGGGCTGGTCGAGCTGGACGAGCCGGTGGCCGACCTGACCTTCGAGGTGGCCGATGATCCGGGACTGGGAAGCCTGCAGTTGGCGGCCCTGGCCCCCATCACCGCCCACGATCGCCAGGGGGTGCTGGAGTGTGACCGCGCCGATGGCCGCCTCGCCCTGCTGACACAGTTGCTGGCCGGCGCCCAGGAGGTGGTGGACCTTCGACTGGCCGGCGCCTGAGGCCCCTCCGTGGCATCCGAACGCGACCGGGCCGCATCGGGAGGTCGCCGGTAGCGTGGCCACCCATGGCCCCTGATCGGACGTCCGGTGACCTCGTGGACCTGCTTCGACGGTACGTGCGCCAGGAGACCACGGATCCGCTTCGCAGCCTCGGTCGCTTCCTGGTGGCCGGTGTGGCCGGTTCGATTCTCATGGGGGTCGGCGTGGTGCTCCTGGGTACGGGCGCACTACGACTCCTGCAGGACTGGTCGGTGCTGGACGGCTCCTGGTCGTGGGTGCCCTATCTGGTGGTAGCCGTCGTCCTGATCGGGGTCGCCGTCGTGGCCGCCGGTCGGATCTCGGTTCGGCCATCGTCCGGCGAGGGGGCTCGACGGTGACCGGAGGCGAGCGGATCACCCGCGACGACCTCGAGGCTGAGCTCCGGTCGACCATCGGGTCCGAGGAGCGGCTTCCAGCCGGCCGTCGGTCACCGATGATCGTCGCCGGGGTGGTGGCTGCGGTGACGGTGGTGGCCGTGGCCTGGCTGGTGGGGCGGCGCGCCGGACTCCGCCGGTCCACCGTGGTCGAGGTCCGTCGGATCTGATGGTCGGCCTCGTGGGTGGCCCGGGTTCGGGGCTGCTGGGCCGCGCCATCCGACGGGGCCTCTGGGGTGGCTCCCGTGCCTGGCAGGTGGTGCTCGTGGTGGTGCTCCTGGGCCGTTTGGTCCGCTTGGCTGGTCGGCCCCGTCCGGTCGTCCTGCGGGAGGACCTCAAGGTGGGCGAGACCCTGGAGATCCGGCACCTGCCACCGGACGACCATGGGTCGGCGGTGGCGCCCTGATGGTCGTCGAGTTGCGGAATCCCAGCCGGTCCGTCGAGTTCGACGGACCGATGGCGGTCACTGTGCTGCTGGCACGGCTCTCCCTCAACCGGGAGTCGGTGCTGGTCATCAGGGACGGGACCCTGGTGCCCGGTGACGCCATGCTGGCCGATTCCGACCACGTGGAGATCCGGTCGGTCATCTCGGGGGGCCGGGGATGAAGTGCCGCGTGTGTAGGGGACCGGCGGTCATCGACATCCGGCGCCACAATGCCAACTTCTGCGTGGAGCACTTCCTGCGCCTCTGTCGGGACCAGGTGGCCAAGGCCATCGACCGGCACCGGATGCTGAAACCCGAGGACCGTGTCCTGGTGGCCATCTCGGGGGGCAAGGACTCCCTGGCCCTCTGGGACATCCTGATAGAGCTGGGCTACGAGGCCGACGGGCTCTACCTCGGCCTGGGCATCGGCGACTACAGCACCTCGTCTGAGGGATTCGCCCGACGGTTCGCTGAGGAGCGGGGCCTCAACCTGGAGGTGGTGGACCTCCCGGGCGACTACGGCTTCGACGTCCCCGAGGGGGCCCGAGCGGCACGACGCGTGCCGTGCAGTGCCTGCGGCCTGTCCAAGCGGCACCTGTTCGACAACGCGGCCCGTCGGGGCGGGTACGACGCGGTGGCCACGGGACACAACCTGGATGACGAGGCTGCCGTCCTGTTCGGCAACGTGCTGCGGTGGCAGGACGAGTACCTGGCACGACAGCGGCCCGTCCTCCCGGAGGGGGGCGGCTTTCCCCGGAAGGTGAAGCCCCTGGTACGCCTGGGCGAGCGTGAGATGGCCGCCTACTGCGTGCTCCGGGGCATCGACTACGTGGTGGAGGAGTGCCCGATGGCCGTCGGCAACAGGCACCTCGGCTACAAGGAGGCGTTGAACGCCATCGAGGAGCAGTCGCCCGGCTCGAAGCACGACTTCTACTTCGGCTTCCTGGACCGGGCCGTGGACCGCTTCGGCGAGTCGACGTTGGACGACCGATCCGACCTGGGTACCTGTGGGCGTTGTGGAGCGCCGGCCGGCGGTGAGGTCTGTGCCTTCTGTCGCCTCCTCGAGCGCGCCGGTGGCGCCCATCCGGGTGGTGCGGACGGTCGCACGCCGGTGGCACTCGGGCCGACGAGGGGCGTGGACGGTGACCGGGTCGGAGGGGTCGGGTCGTGACCCGCGAGTTCGTGGTGGGCGATCAGGTACTCCTGGTGGACCGGAAGCAGCGCAGGCATCTGGTGACCCTCCAGGGTGGAGCGGAGTTCCACTCCCACACCGGCGTGATCTCCCATGACGACATCCTCGGAGCAGACGAGGGCATCGTCCTGCGGTCCAGCCGCGGTTCGATGTTCACCGTGTTCCGGCCGACCATGGCCGACTATGTCCTGAAGATGCCCCGCGGTGCGCAGGTGATCTACCCGAAGGACCTCGGTCCCCTGCTGATGCTGGCCGACGTGTTTCCCGGGGCCCGGATCCTGGAGTCCGGGGTGGGGTCGGGTGCACTGTCGATGACCCTCCTGCGAGCCGGCGCCCACGTGACCGGACACGAGATCCGCGACGACTTCGCCGCCCGGGCCGTGGCCAATGTCGAGACGATGCTCGGTGCGGGCGCCCTCGAGCGGTACGACGTCCGGATGCGGAACGCCTACGAGGGGATCGACGGCGACGACTACGACCGGGTGGTCCTGGACCTGCCGGAACCCTGGTCGGTGGTGCCCCATGCCGCCCGTGCCCTGCACGCCGGCGGGATCATCGTGGCCTACACGCCGAGCATCGTGCAGGCCACCCGGTTCCGCTCGGCGCTCGACGAGCACGGATTCCGGTTCGCCGAGACCGTTGAGGTCCTGAACCGGACCTGGCACGTCGATGGTGATGCCGTCCGTCCCGACCACCGGATGGTCGCCCACACCGCATTCCTGACCCACGCCCGTCTCCTGGAGCCGTGAGCCCGTCAGGCGCCTCGGGGTGGGGCGACGGGAACCGGGGCGGCCTTCGATCGGGCCCGGGCCTGATGGTGGCCCTGGCGCTGGTGGTTCTCCTCGGATCCTGCGGCTCGCCGGACCGCGGACCGTTCGACCCGGTTGCCGTTCCCACCGTGGAGGACCCGACCCTGGTCGGCCCACCACCGGTCAGCCACGGGTTGTCCCAACACCAGGTGGATCGGCTGGTGGCGGCCACCGTCGGGGTGAGGGGGCTGGACTGTCGTCGTGCCCAGGTCGGTTCGGGCTTCGGGGTGGCCGGAGGCCTGGTGGTCACCGCTGCACACGTGGTGGCGGGCATCCGGGCGCCGGCCCTCACCATCGCCGGCCGGGAATTGTCCAGCCGCGTGGTGGCCTTCGATCCGGTGTCCGACCTGGCCGTCCTCGAGCCGGTGGGTGACCCGGATGGGATGGTGACCCTCGACCTGGGTGAGCCGGTGGGCGGATCGGTGGGGGCCGTCCTCGTGCACGAGGACGAGGGCCCACGCCTGGTTCCGGCCGGGATTGAACACCTGGTGAGGGCGACGGGGGCCGACGTCTACGGCCGGCCGGCCGACGGGCGCGATGCCATCGTGTTGTCCGCCGTGGTCAGGACCGGGCACTCCGGTGCGGCCGTGGTGGACGGACACGGTCGGGTGGTCGGGGTCACGTTCTCCAGGGCCCGGGGTGGGAGCCCGGTGGCCTATGCCGTCCAGGCCGGTGCCCTCCGGGGCCTCCTGGACGCGGCGGTCGATTCGCCGGAACCGGCCGGCCCCTGCATCGACTGATCAGTCTCGCCAGCCGGAGGCCACCGTGGGCCGACCAACAGGCCGGAAAACGCCGAACGGACGGCCCGGAGGCCGCCCGTTCGGACTGCGATCGTGGGGACCGGGGTCAGTCGACCTCGATGTAGATGCACTCCCCGGGGCATTCCTCGGCCGACTCGATGGTGGCCTCCTCCTGCCCGGCGGGCACGGGAGCCACGGCCTCGGCGCCCGCGGGCTCGCTGAGGATCTTGTCGCCATCCTTGACGTAGGCCAGGCCATCGTCCAGCAGGGCGAAGACGTCGGGGGCGATCTCCTCGCACAGGCCATCGCCGGTGCACAGATCCTGGTCGATCCAGACCTTCATCGTGGGGGGGAATCCTCTCTGAGGGCACGGAAGGCCGTGCCGGGTGCTTGGGCGGTGGCGGACGCACCGGCCACCCGCCGTGGTCGGACCGCTGGCGGGATGGCCGAGAGTGTACCGACGGTCTCCCGCCGAGCCGTGCACCGGGCCTGTCGAGTGACTTCTGACACCGGGCGGATCAGGGGGTGGGGCTAGGGTCGTTCCGTGGATGAGATCGTGGCTGGAGCCGCCGAGGACGAGCCGTCGGTCGGTGCCGATGGTTCGGATGCGGACCAGCCGGTCGACCTCGAACTGCTCGAGCGGGAGGTCGCCGAGCTCCGTCGGCGCCTCGTCGACACGCCGCGCCAACTCCATCGCCTGGAGTCCGAGGTCAGGGACTGCAGACGGGAGTTGGCCCGGGCCAATGCCCGGAACCAGAAGCTGACCTCCACCATCGAGACGGCCCGTGAGCGGATCACCGTGCTGCGCGATGAGGTCGAGAAGCTGTCCCAACCGCCGTCGGCCTACGGGACGGTGCTGCAGGTCAACGACGACGGGTCGGCTGACGTGCACTCCGGCGGGCGCAAGATGCGGGTCGGCGTCCACCCGGAGTTGACCGACGGACTCCAGCCCGGCCAGGAGGTGGTGCTCAACGACTCGATGAGCATCGTGATGGTCCGTACGCACGACACCACCGGCGAGGTGGTCACCGTCAAGGAGGTGCTGGCCGGGGGTCGACGGGCCCTGGTGGTCGGCCGGGGCGACGAGGAGCGGGTGGCCGAGTTGGCCGACGATCTGGTGGGTAGTGGGCTTCACAGCGGGGACTCGGTCATGTTGGATCCCCGATCCGGGATCCTCCTGGAGACGCTGCCTCGACCGGGGGTCGAGGATCTGGTGCTCGAGGAGGTGCCCGACGTCTGCTACGAGGACGTGGGCGGACTGGATCGACAGATCGAGCAGATCGTGGATGCCGTGGAGCTGCCGTTCCTGCACCAGGACCTGTTCGCCGAGTACGACCTGCCGGCCCCCAAGGGGATCCTGTTGTACGGCCCGCCGGGCTGCGGCAAGACGTTGATCGCCAAGGCGGTGGCCAACTCGCTGGCCGCCAAGGTGGCCGACGTCTCCGGTGACGACGAGGCGCGGAGCTACTTCCTGAACATCAAGGGCCCCGAACTCCTGAACAAGTACGTGGGTGAGACCGAACGTCAGATCCGCCTGGTGTTCCAACGGGCACGGGAGAAGTCCGAGCAGGGCTGGCCGGTGATCGTCTTCTTCGACGAGATGGAGTCCCTGTTCCGGACCCGGGGAACCGGCATCAGCTCCGACATCGAGTCCACCATCGTGCCGCAGCTGCTCGCTGAGATCGACGGCGTGGAGACACTCCGGAACGTCATCGTGATCGGCGCATCCAACCGGGAGGACCTGATCGACCCGGCGATCCTGCGGCCCGGTCGACTCGATGTGAAGATCAAGATCGAACGCCCGGACGCCACGGCTGCCGCAGCCATCTTCTCGCGGTACCTGGTCGGTGACCTTCCCATCGACGAGGGCCTCGTGGACACGGTGGGTGGCGGAGACCGCAACAAGGCGGCGCTGGCCATGATCGACGAGACGGTGGCCGAGATGTACAGCGACGATGAGCAGAACCGCTTCCTGGAGGTCACCTACCAGAACGGCGACAAGGAGGTCCTCTACTTCCGGGACTTCTCGTCGGGCGCCATGGTGGAGAACATCGTGCGGAGGGCCAAGAAGCTGGCCATCAAGCGGCAGCTGGCCGGTGGATCGAGGGGGATCCGTACCGAGGACATGGTCCAGTCGGTTCGCCAGGAATTCACCGAACACGAGG
Organism: uncultured Candidatus Nemicrothrix sp.; assembly: GCA_964456295.1. Lineage (GTDB taxonomy): Bacteria > Actinomycetota > Acidimicrobiia > Acidimicrobiales > MedAcidi-G1 > UBA9410. The sequence goes on along the minus strand of CAYWBE010000014.1, from coordinate 2,135 downwards.
ACCTGCCCAACACCACCAACCCCGACGACTGGGCCAAGATCTCGGGCAAGAAGGGGGAGCGGATCGTGTACGTCCGGACCCTCGTCACCAAGCAGGCCGATGAGTCCGGTGGCCGGGCCATCGAGGGCATCGGCACCGGGCAGTACCTCTAGGGTCCGTCGGCGGCCGTCGACCCGATCGCCCCATTCCCCATGGCCGTCCCCAAGACCCTCGGCATCGAGACCGAGTACGGCATCGTCCACCGTGGTGTGGAGTCGCCGAACCCGATCAGCGCCTCGGCGCTGCTCATCAACGCCTACCTGAGCGGTCGTTCCGAGCCGGGACGGGGCCCGGGCGCACCCCGTGTGGGGTGGGACTTCGTGGACGAGTCGCCGTCGACCGACCTCCGCGGCTTCACCTCCCTGGATGCCATGGCGCCCGAGATCGAGACGCACATGGTCAACGCGGTGCTCACCAACGGTGCCCGCTACTACGTGGACCATGCCCACCCGGAGTTGAGCACCCCGGAGTGCGCGGATCCCCTGTCGCTCGTCCTCCAGGACCGGGCCGCCGAGTGCATCCTCGTGGAGTCAATGGCGGCGGCCAACGCGGTGCTTCCCGAGGGTCAGGAACTGGTGGTCTACAAGAACAACTCGGATGGGAAGGGCAACAGCTACGGCTGCCACGAGAACTACCTGATGGACCGCTCGACGCCGTTCAGCAGGATCGTGCAACACGCCACGACCCACTTCGTGACCCGCCAGGTGTTCACCGGGGCCGGGAAGGTGGGATGCGAGCTGCCGTTCCGTGACCGGGACCACATCGGATTCCAACTCACCCAGCGGGCCGACTTCTTCGAGGAGGAGGTCGGGCTGGAGACGACCCTGAAGCGGCCCATCGTGAACACCCGTGACGAACCGCATGCCGATCCGCTCCGGTACCGGCGTCTCCACGTCATCGTCGGGGACGCCAACCTCTGCGAGGTTGCCACCTTCCTCAAGGTCGGGACCACCGCCCTCGTGCTGGCCATGGTGGAGGATGACTTCCTTGATCCCCGACTGGCCGTGGTGGACCCCGTGCGGGCCCTTCAGGCGGTGTCTTGGGACCTGACGCTGTCCCGTCCACTGGACCTTGTCGACGGACGGAAGGCGACGGCCGTGGAGGTGCAGTGGGAGTTGCTGGAGGCGGCCCGCCGGTATCTCGAGGAGCGGGGAGATGCCATGGTCGGAGGGCCGGTGGCCCACGATGTGCTCCGACGTTGGGAGGGCGTCCTGGCTGGCCTGGAGACCGATCCGGAGTCCCTGGACGGTCTGGTGGACTGGGTGACCAAGCGGCGCGTCGTCGAGGGGGTACGGGAACGCCACGGGCTGGCCCCCTCCGACCTCAAGTTGGCTGCGGTGGACCTCCAGTACCACGACCTTCGCCCGGACCGCTCGCTGTTCGCCCGTCTGGGGGCCGAGCAGTTGGTCGACCCAGCGGCGGCCGTCCGGGCCTCCACGTCGCCGCCGGTCGACACGAGGGCCTACTTCCGTGGGCGGTGCCTGTCGCGGTGGCCCGACCGGGTGGTGGCGGCGAACTGGGACTCCATGGTCTTCGAGACCGGCGGAGAGGCGCTCCGTCGTGTACCCATGATGGAGCCGTCCCGTGGCACCGAGGAGCACGTGGGTACGCTCCTCGACACCTGTGAGACGCTGGAGGAACTCCTCGAACGGCTCTCCGCCTGACGGCGGCGGGTCGGTCGAGGGTCGAACGAGGGGACGGTCATGGCCGAACAGGAACGGGCGGAGCAGGAGCGTCGGCAACACGACGCCGCCACCGATGAGACGGTTGACGACGTCTCGGCGGCGCCGGGAGCCACCGAGCGGGGGGAGCGCCTGAAGGACGAACTGGACGACCTGCTGGACGAGATCGACGAGGTGTTGGAGACCAACGCCGAGGAGTTCGTGAAGAGTTATATCCAGAAGGGTGGGGAGTAGACCCGGTGGTCCTTCCGCTCTTCCGTCCCGAGGACGATCCCGGCCCGAGCTTCCTGGGCCTGCTGGACCACGTCGGCATGGGGCCGGCCGAGGCGTTCGCCGGGACCGGGGGCCGCCGGGGCGACGGCGTGTGGTCCGATGGCCCGGAGCGCCACCTGGCTCCCCACGCCACCACCGTGG
>CAYWBE010000013.1:0-18534 GCA_964456295.1 uncultured Candidatus Nemicrothrix sp. | reverse complement strand
CCGTCGATGCCCGCTGAGATGGTGGTGGCGTTCTCGGCGTCCACGACCATGCCGTACTTGCGGCCGAAGTAGCAGTACAGCCAGCCCGAGTAGTAGCAGATGTTGTGGAACGAGGTCAGCAGGCTGGCGTCGATGCCCTCGGCGGCCATGTGGGCCCGGAGCTCGTTCTGTCGGCGGTCCATCTCGGCCGCCGAGAACGGCGACCATTCCTTGGACCCCCAGTGCCAGCGGGTCACGTGGACCATGTCGTCGGTGGGTGCGATGCCCATGTTGGTACCTCCATCGAAGGAGACCGGGCCGGCACAGCGTTGGGCCCGATCCCTCGGGAAAACGGAGAACGGACCACCTCGTCGGTGGCCCGCACGACTCTCGCTGGTGAACTGGATCCTAGTGGTCGTCGGGAGTACCCCGTACAGAGGTCGGCGCTCAGCCGGGCTCCGTAGCCAGTCCTGCGACCAGCCGGTCGATCATCTCGTCCAGCAGGGCCGTCGAGGTGCCGAAGGTCATCCGGGCATGGCCCTCACCACCTACCCCGAACAACGGGCCGTCCTTGCAGTCCACCCCGGTCCGGTCCCTCAGCCATCGTCCCGGCCGGTCGCCGGGTTCGTGGGCCGAGACGTCCAGCCATGCCAGGAAGGTGGCCTGCGGGAGGTGGACGCGTACCCCCGGCGCCTCGTCGGCCAGCCGGTCCACCAGGTGGTGGCGGTGGCGGTCGAACAGGGCGACCAGGGCATCCACCCAGTCGTCGCCCTGCTCCCAGCCGACGATCGCCGCCTCGCAGCCCATCCGGTTGGGGCTGCCCATCAGGTGCTCGGGGATGCGTCGGTAGCGGGCGAGCAGGTCGGGGTCGGTGAAGGCGGCCACCGAGGCCCGGAGCCCACCCATGGCGAATGTCTTGATGCCCGAGGTGACGGTGACGGTGCGCTCCGCGGCGCCCGGCACCATGGCCATGGGCACGTGGGTGGCTTCCGGATAGGTGAAGTCGGCGTGGATCTCATCGGACACGATCACCACGTCGTGCTCCGTGGCCAGCGCCACGATGCGGGCCAACTGGTCGACGGTCAGCGTCCGACCGGTCGGGTTGTGGGGATGGCACAGCAGCAGCATCCGGATGCCGGGGTCGTCGGCCAACAGTCGGGCGAGGTGGTCGAGGTCGTAGTGCCAGCCGTCGGGGTCGCGGACCAGGGGCCAGTCCACGGTCCGCCGTCCGGTCGTGGGGCCGATGTCGTTGAACGGGAAGTAGATGGGTGGGGTCAGAACCACGCCGTCGCCCGGTTCGGTGAACGCCTCCACGCACGACCAGACGCCCTGGAGTACCGAGGTGTTGGGCACCACGAGGTCGGGCTCCGGCGCCCAGCCGTGTCGGCGGGTCGACCATCCGCAGAACGCCTCCACCATGTGGTCGACCGTGGAGTGATAGCCGAATCCCCCGAGGTCGACCACCTCACGGAGGCGTTCACGCATTGCGGGGAACGGCCCCAGGTCGTGTTCGGCCACGAAGGCCGGGATCCATCCCGGTGCCCGGTGGGTCCACTTGTAGCCACCCGAGGCCACCTTGCGGTCCACGTCGACGTGGTCGGGCACCTGTCCCGACGGGGTGGAGGAAGCCGGGGGGAGCGGGTCGGCATCGGGCATCGGTGGACGGTACCCCCTGAGTCGACGACAGGAGGTGGCCGAGCCGACGGCGTGGCCCCGGGGGTTTGACGCCGTGGCCCGGGATGGGGAGACTCACGCCCCGATGGGTGGATGGCTTCGGGAGCGACTGGCACACGTGACCGGGCCGCAGTTGGCGGGACCGCTGGTGCCGGTGGTCGCCGTGCTGGCCGCCTTCCTGATCGGCGCCGGGATGCTCCTGGCCCTCGGAGCCAACCCGGTGGAGGGCTACCAGGCCCTCTTCACGGGTGCGTTCGGTGACGTCGATGCGTTGGCCGATACGGCGCTCAAGTCGATGCCCCTGCTCCTGGTCGGCATCGGCATCTGCATCGCCTTCCGGGCCTCGGTCATCAACATCGGTGGCGAGGGCCAGATGATCGCCGGGGCCATCGTGTCCACCCTGGTCGCCCTGGGGTGCGGTGACCTGCCTCGACCCGTCCTGGTGCCCCTCGTGCTGGTCGGTGGGCTGGTGGGCGGAGCGATCTGGGGTGCCATCCCGGGCGTGTTGAAGGCCTACAGCGGCGTCAACGAGATCCTGTCCACCATCATGCTCAACATCGTGGCCGTGCAGCTCATGAACTTCCTGCTGCGCGACCTGATCATGGACCCCTACGAGAAGGAGCACGGGCGCCTGCCCCAGACCGAGCGCCTGTCGGAGAACTCCGACCTGCCGCTGCTCCCCGGGGGGACGAGGCTCCACGTCGGGGTGCTGGTGGCCCTCGGCATGGCCGGGCTGGCCTACGTGCTGCTGTGGCGCACCTCGTTGGGCTATCGGCTACGGGCCGTCGGCCACTCGAGTGCCGCGGCCCGGTACGCCGGGATGCCGGTGAAGCGGACCATCGTGGCCGCCCTCACGTTCAGCGGCGCCATGTGCGGTCTGGCCGGGGCCATCCTGGTGTTCGGTAGCGAGTCGCACCGGTTCGTGACCGACGGATCCAGCGTCGGGTTCACCGGGTCGGCGGGTTTCAACGGCATCGTCACCGCCCTGTTCGGCGGACTGCACCCGTTGTGGACCATTCCCTCTTCGTTCTTCTTCGGTGGCCTCCAGTTCGGGGCCAACGCCATGCAGCGGGCCGTCCAGGTGCCGGCCGCCCTGATCGTGGGCCTGAACGGCCTGGTGGTCGTCTTCGTGGTCAGCAGCGACCGGCTCCGGCGTGCCGTGAGCGAGAGTTGGGGCCAGGGCCGGACGATCGGTCGGGAACGTGCCGCCGGGCGTTCCGGCGAGCCGGACCCCTCGGAATCGCCGGACACCTCGGGATTGCCGGGCACCTCGGAATCGGAGACCTCGTCATGAGTGACTTCTTCACCATGGCCTCCCTGGTCTTCGTGGTCGGCTCCGGTATCCGTCTGGCCACCCCGTTCCTGCTGGCCGGTCTGGGCGAGACCATCGGCCAGCGCAGCGGCGTCCTGAACCTCGGCGTCGACGGCGTGATGCTGCTCGGGGCATTCGGCGCCTACTGGACCATCCTCGAGACCGGGAGCCCGGTGGCCGGGATCCTGGTGGGCATCGGCGTGGGCCTGGCCATGGGTCTCGTCTACGGGGTGATCACGGTGAGCCTGCGGGCCGAGCAGGGCATCAGCGGCATCGGCATCTTCCTGTTCGGCCTGGGCATCAGTGACCTGCTGTTCCAGAAGAAGGTCGGTACCCCGATCCCCATCCGGGGCTTCGGCGATCTGCACGTGCCGCTGCTGGCCGACATCCCCAAGGTGGGGGAGATGTTCTTCCAGCACTCGGTGCTGGTCTACGTGGCCTTCCTGCTGGTGCCGGCCGTGGCCTTCCTGTTGAACCGGACCACGTTCGGCCTGAACGTGCGGGCCGTCGGGGAGAACCCGGCGGCCGCCGACAGCCTCGGAGTGAGCGTGGCCCGGGTCCGGTACACGACGATCCTGCTGGCCAACGGCCTGGCCGGCCTGGCCGGTGCGGTGCTGGCCGCCGAACTGGGCATCTTCCAGCAGAACCTCACCAACGGCCAGGGCTTCATCGCCATCGCGCTGGTCTACTTCGGTGCGTGGCGCCCGGTCGGCGTGATGGGCGGCGCGCTCCTGTTCGGGCTGGTGTCGGCCACCGTGCTCCAGTGGAAGACGCTCGGCCTGGTCTCCGGCGCCGCGTCCAGCCTCACGGCCATGGCGCCCGCCGTGCTCACCATCCTCGCCCTCGTGGTCATCAGCCGGACGGTGGGCCAGCCCGCCGCCCTGACCCGGCCGTTCGACCGTGGCCGATGATGCCGCGGTGTGCGAGGATGCCCAGATGTGTCGACCGGAGATCCGATCGGCCCGGACCCTGACGGAGGGGAACTCCATGCAGACAGCGAAGTACCGGAAGTGGCTGGGCCTGACGGCCCTGTTGGCGATCCTGGCCCTCATGGCCGGGGCGTGTGGGTCCGACGGCGATGACGCGTCCGGCGGGGACGACGGCTTCCGCATCGCCATCGTGGCGCCCAGTGCCAGCAACGACCTGGCCTTCACCCAGAGCATCGTGGACGGTGTCGCTGCCCTCACCGGGGTCAGCGAGGTCAACGTCACCGACGGAACCTTCATCGTGGACGACGCCGCGGCGGCCATCAGGGCCTATGCCGGCGAGGGCTACGACCTGGTGATCGCCCACGGCTCCCAGTACGGCGGCTCCCTGCAGGAGATCGCGGCGGACTTCCCGAACGTGGCCTTCGCCTGGGGCACGTCCAGCGACACGTTCGGCCTGCCCAACGTGTCGGCCTACACGGCGGCATCGGACCAGGGCGGCTACGTGATGGGCGCCATGGCGGCCAGCATGACCAGCACCGGCATCATCGGCGTGATCGGACCGATCGCCGTCGGCGATGCCAAGTTGTACGTGGACGGATTCGTGAACGGTGCTACCGAGAGCGTCGCCGGGATCACCGTCAACGTGAACTACATCGAGTCGTTCAGCGACGTCGCCCTGGCCGCCGAGGCTGCCCAGGGCCATGTGGCCAACGGCGCCGACATCCTGACCGGTACGGCCCAGATGGTGGTGGGCGCAACCGGCGTGGCTGCCGAGCACGGCGCGAGGTGGTTCGGGACCCAGTCCAACCAGACCTCGTTGGGCGCCGACATCGTGGTGGCCTCGCAGGTCTACAAGTGGGAGGTCGTCCTCCAGGGCGTGGTCGACGGCGTCAAGGGCGGTGACCTGGGTGGCGAGTCCCACACCATCACCCTCGAGAACGGTGGCCTGGTGATCGAGTTCAACGACGGCGTGGACGCCGGGCACGCCAGGCAGATCGGCGAGAAGGCCATCAAGGACATCTCGGCGGGCTTCACCGAGACCGGGGCCTGACCCTCCTGGCCCTTCGGCTACCTGTACTCCGGATACCGGGTCGGCCCGTCGAGTGATCGGCGGGCCGACCGGGTCCCGGGGACGGAAATCCCGACCGAGAGTGTTGGATTGACCATGAGTGATGATTCGCCCCTGGCTGGGCCCACATCCGGACCCCGATCTGCACCCCTGCTCGAGTTGCGGGGGATCACCAAGCGGTTCCCCGGCGTGCTGGCCAACGACGACGTCCACCTGGACGTGGCGGTCGGCGAGATCCATGCCCTGCTCGGCGAGAACGGTGCCGGCAAGAGCACCCTGATGAAGGTGCTCTACGGGCTGTACCGGCCCGACGAGGGCGAGGTCCGGCTCCACGGACAGCCCAGCGGGATCAGCACGCCGGCCGACGCCATCGAGGCCGGGGTGGCCATGATCCACCAGCACTTCATGCTGGTGCCCACCCTGACGGTGGCTGAGAACGTGGCCCTCGGGTTGGCCTCCAACGGCATCCTCCTGGACACCAGCGAGGTGGCCGAGCGGATCCGCGAGCTCTCGTCCCGTTACGGCCTGCACGTGGACCCGTCGGCCCAGGTCTGGCAACTGGCGGTCGGCGAGCGTCAGCGGGTGGAGATCATCAAGGCGCTCTACCGGGACTGTCGACTGCTGGTCCTGGACGAGCCGACGGCCGTGCTGACCCCCATCGAGGTCGACGAGCTCTTCGTCACGCTCCGGACCATGGCCGCCGACGGCGTGGGCCTGATCTTCATCTCCCACAAGCTGGACGAGGTGCTGGCCCTGGCCGACCGGATCACCGTGATGCGCGACGGTCGGGTGACCGGCGAGGCGGCTCCGTCGGAGACGAGCAAGGCCGAGCTGGCCGACATGATGGTCGGGCGCGAGGTGCAGTTGGCGCCCGATCGGCCGGCCAGCGAACCCGGTGGGGTTCGCCTGGCCGTGGCCGACCTGCGGGTGGCCGGCGACCGTGGGGTGGATGCCGTGTCGGGGTGCAGCCTCGAGGTGAGGTCCGGAGAGGTGCTGGGCATCGCCGGCGTGTCCGGAAACGGGCAGCGGGAACTGGCCGAAGCCATCGCCGGCCTCCGTCCGGTGGCCGACGGCGACGTCAGGATCGACGGGGCCGAGGTGACCGGCCTGCACCCCAGCGAGGTGCGGGCCGCCGGGCTGGCCTACGTGCCCGAGGAGCGGATGCGCGACGGCGTGGTGGGGGACTTCACGGTCGCCGAGAACCTGATCCTGGTGGCCCATGACCGCGAGCCGTTCAGCCACCGGGGGATGCTCCGCCTGGGGGCGATCGCCGAGCGGTGTCGGGACCTGGTGGAGCGGTTCGCCGTCAAGACGCCGACGTTGGAGACGACGACCTCCAACCTGTCGGGCGGCAACATCCAGAAGTTGATCCTGGCCCGTGAGTTGTCCGGCCAGCCGAAGGTGCTCCTGGCCGCCCAGCCCACCCGGGGGGTGGACATCGGTGCGGCCGAGTACATCCACCGGCGCCTCATCGAGGAGCGCACGTCGGGCAACGCCATCCTCGTGATCTCCGAGGACCTCGACGAGGTGCTGGCCCTCAGCGACCGGGTGGCCGTGATGTTCGAGGGTCGGATCGTGGCCGACATGGACGTCGCGGAGGCCACCGTGGAACGCATCGGCCTGCTCATGGCCGGAAGTGGGGTCGACGCCCACGCCTGACCCGGGGGCCGTCGGCTCCGATGGCCCGGAGGGTTGACCGGCCGGTCAGCGGGTGTGGACGGGGCGGCCGGCCAGGCCGAGGGCGGCCTCCATGAGCGATTCGCCAAGCGTGGGGTGGGCGTGGATGGTGCCGGCCAGGTCCTCGACGGTGGCCGCCGTCTCCACGGCGAGGACCGCCTCGCCGGCCAGTTCGGCTACGTGGCCTCCCACCGCCTGGACGCCGATCACCGTGCCGTCGGCGTCGGCCACCACGGTCACCGTGCCCTCGGTATCGCCCAGGGTGCGGGCCCGCCCGGAAGCGCCCAGGGGAAACCGGAAGGACGACGGCTCCAGACCGGCCCCGGTCGCCTCGTCCGGGGTGAGGCCGACCGACATGACCTGGGGGTCACCGAACACCACCATGGGAATGGTCGTGGGATCGAACGCCGCGGGCCGCCCACAGGCCGCGTCGGCCGCCACCTCGGCTTCGGCGGTGGCCTTGTGGGCCAGTGCCGGGCCGGGGGTCAGGTCGCCGATGGCGTACACCCCGTCGGTCGCCCGTCGTGTCGCGTCCACCCTGACGTGGCCCGATGCCTCCACGGTGGCACCCGATCGGGCCATGGCCACCGATTCGGCGTCCGGACGACGGCCGACCACCACCCCGATCCGGTCTGCCGGCAGGGTCACGGTGCCGTCCGATCCCTCGATCACCAGCCCGTGGTCATCGGTTCCCACGGCCCGGTGGCCGGTGCACAGGCCGATGCCGAGGCGTCGTAGGCCCCGTTCCACGAACCGGGAGGTCCGGTCGTCGAAGGACGGCAGGATCCGGTCGGCCACCTCGACGATCGTGACCTCGCTGCCCAACTTGGCGAACGCACAGCCCAGTTCGACCCCCACGTAGCCGCCGCCCACCAGCACGAGGCGTTCGGGTAGCGAGCCGGTGGCCAGGAGTTCGGCCGAGCCCACCACCCGTTGTCCGTCCAGGGGCACGTCGGGGAGTTCGATGGGGCGTGACCCGGTGGCCACGATGACGTCGGTGGCGTCGAGGAACTCGACGGTGTCGGCGTGCTCGACGGACACCCGGCCCGGCCTGGTGAAGCGGGCGTGGCCCGACAGGACCCGTACGCCGGCGTCGGAAAGCAGCGCGTCCACGCCGGCGGTCAGGTCCCGGACCACGCCGTCGAGGTGGGCGCGGACCCGGGCCATGTCGACCGTCGACGTGGCGTCGACCCCCCAGGAGTGGATCCGCCTGGACATGGCGTGGGCGTCGGCCACCTCGATGAGTGCCTTGGACGGGATGCACCCCACGTTGAGGCAGGTCCCGCCGACCGCTTCTCGTTCCACGATGGTCACGTCGCGTCCCAGCCGGGCGGCGTGCAACGCCGCGGCGTACCCACCGGGTCCGGCGCCGATGACCAGGAGGTCGACCGGGGTGGCCACCTCGCCGACGACCACCGTTCAGCCTCCGACGAGCAGGTGGAGTGGTTCGGCCAGGTCGTCGGCCACGGCCCGCCGGAACGCCTCGGCCAGGTCGCCGTCGATGATCCGGTGGTCGGCGCCCAGGACCATGGGCAGGGTGGGGCGGGCCACGACCCTGCCATCGACGGCCACCGGTCGCTCGGCCACCGCTCCGAGGCCCAGGATCGCACCCTGGGCCGGGGGGATGATGGGCGTGGCGAACCGGCCGCCCAGTGATCCGTAGTTGGTGATGGTGAACGTGGCCCCCGAGAGGTCGGCGGCCGACAGGTCACCGGATCGGGCCACTTCGGCGACCTCGGCGATGCGATCGGCCATGGCGAACAGGTCCAGCGTGTCGGCGTCGTGCACCACCGGCACCACCAGCCCCCGTTCGGTCGCCGTGGCGATCCCCAGGTGGACTCCCTCCGGGATGACCATGGCCTCGCCCGGGTGGCCGTCCACGTGCCCGTTGACCACCGGGAACCGACGGAGCGCCCGCGCCGTGGCCACCGCGGCAACGGCCAGCACGGAGACCCGTGCGGCGCCGGGCCGGTCCATGGCGCGGATTCGGTCCCGGAAGTCCAACAGCAGCGAGGCGTCCAGTTCGTCCATGGTGTGGATGTGGGGGATCTCCGACCATGCCCGGGCCATGTTTCGGGCCACCACGCCCCGCACGCCCCGCAGCTCATGGCGTCCGGGGTCCGCCTGGCCGAGCAGGGTCCCCGTAGCCGGTGTCGTGGATTCCGAGGAGCGTCCGTCGGCTGTCTCCGGCGGCCCGGTGGGGCGGGGCGGGTCAGCGGTGGAGGCGTGTACGTCATCCGCGGTGATCCGACCTCCCGGCCCCGTTCCGGTGACCGTGGTCAGGTCCACGCCGAGGTCGAGGGCCAGGCGGCGGGTGGCCGGGGCCGCCTTGGGACGGGCCGCTGGACGGGCCCTATCGGGGGCGCTCCCGCTGGCCACGTCCGGGGCCGGTCCGGAGGCCGCCTCGGGTGGCGGCCCCTTCGGTGGGGCAGCCTCGCCGTTGGTTCCGTCGTCGATCTCGACCAGTACCTCGCCGACCCGGAGGCGGTCTCCCTCGCCGGCCCCCAGGACCAGCACCGTCCCGGCCACCGGGGACGGGAGCTCCGAGCTGGCCTTGTCGGTCAGGACCTCGACCAGGGGCTGGTCCCGAACCACCAAGTCGCCGACGGCGACGAACCATTCCACGATCTCGGCCTCCTCGAGGCCCTCCCCGATGTCGGGCAGGCGGAAGGTGAAGGCCACGGACCCGCCCCTCAGGCCGTCTCGAGGGTGCGGCGGACCGCGGCGGCCATCCGGGCCTCGTCGGGCACGTAGGCGTCCTCCAGCATCCCGACCGGGTAGGGGACGTCGTAGCCCGACACCCGAACCACTGGCGCCTCCAGGGACCAGAAGCACTCCTCGACGATGGTGGCCACCACCTCGCCGGCGAAGCCGCCGGTCTGGGCGGCCTCCTCGACGACCACGGCCCGTCCACACCGGTCCACGGCTGTGGCGATGGCCTCGATGTCCAGGGGAATCAGGCTCCGGAGGTCCAGTACGGCGATGGACAGGCCTTCGCCGGCCAGGGCGTCGGCCACCCGGCAGGCCACCTCGACCTGGTGGCTCCAGGCCACGATCACCAGGTCGTCGCCGTCGCGTGCCGTGCGGGCCGACCCGAGGGGCACCACGTGGTCGTCATCGGGCACCTCGCCGCGGATGCCCCGGTAGCCGCGCAGCGGCTCGAGGAAGACCACCGGATCGGGGTTCCGGATCGAGGCGGCCAGGAGGCCCTTGGCGTCGGATGCGGTGGCCGGAGCAACCACCTGGAGGCCGGGCATATTGGCCAACTGGCCCTCCAGCGAATCGGAGTGCAGCTCCGGGGTCCGGACGCCGCCGCCGAACGGGGCCCGGATGGTGATGGCCGGCTCGAACCGGCCCCGGGAGCGGTACCGGAGGCGAGCCACCTGGCCGGCGATCTGGTGCATGGCCTGGTACGAGAAGCCGAGGAACTGGATCTCGACCACCGGGACCAACCCGGCCATGGCCAGCCCCACCGCCGAGCCCACGATGGCTCCCTCGGCCAGGGGCATGTCGACCACCCGGTCCTCGCCGAACTTCTCGAACAGGCCCTCGGTGGCCCGGAACACGCCACCCACATGGCCCACGTCCTCACCGATGACCACCACCCGTTCGTCCCGGGCCATCTCGCCGTGGAGCGCCTCGTTGATGGCCTGGAGCATGGTCAACTCGGAGGTGCCGCTCATGGGGCCGCCTCCCCGGGTCCTGGCTCTGCGCCCCGGGCGGCGGCCAGCAGGGAGGAGCGCTGGCGGGCCATTCGTTGGGTGTCGACGGTGAGGCAGTGGTCGAACATCTCGTCGGGGGCCAGCGGCCGGGCCACGGCCCGCTCGAACGCTTCGTCGATGCTGGCCAGCGCCGTGGCCTCGACCTCGGTCCGGGCGTCGTCGTCCCACAGGCCCAGTTGGGCCAGGTGGTCGGCCAGACGGTGGATGGGGTCGTCGGAGCGTGCGGCCTCCAGGTCCTCGGCGGGGACGTAGCGGGTCGGGTCGTCGGCCGTGGTGTGGGCACCCAGTCGGTAGACGGCGGCCTCGATGAGGGTCGGCCCCCCGCCGCCGAGGGCCAGCCGGCGGGCTTCGTCCACTGCGTCGAACACGGCCGCCGCGTCGTTGCCGTCGACGCGGACGCCGGGGATCCCGTAGCCCACGGCCCGGTCGGCCAGGCTCGCCGCCGCCGTCTGCTGGTGGAGTGGGGTGGAGATGGCCCACTGGTTGTTGACGCACAGCAGGATGACCGGGGCCCGAAGCACCCCGGCCAGGTTGGCCGCCTCGTGGAAGTCGCCCTCTGAACTCGACCCGTCGCCGAAGAACACGGTCACTACGCCGGGCTCGTGTCGCAGGGTCATTCCCCAGGCCAGGCCGACGGCGTGGGGGATCTGGGTGGCCAGCGAGATCTGCAACGGTGCCACCCGTACCGACGGTGGGAGACGGCTCCCGTCGGGGTGTCCGACGTTGTAGAGCATGTAGTGCTCGAGCACCTCGGGGCCGAAGCGCTGGAGGGCCAGGGGCTCCCGGTACTGGGGGAGGATCCAGTCCGATGCCGGGTCCATGGCGTGGGCCGTGGCGGCCACCACGGCCTCGTGGCCGTCGATCGGGGCCAGCGTTCCGACCTGCCCCTGCCGTTGGAGGTTCCACAGTCGACCGGCCTGGGCTCGGGCTCCGACCATGTCCACGAGGATGGCCCGAAGTTGCTCGTCCGATGGTCTGGCCACGGGGTCGAACCTAGTCGTCGGGGCCCTGACGGTCGCCGGTCACAGGTGCCCGACGTCACCGGTTCCGGGCCTTCCAGCGGGGTGACCAGTGGGTAACTTGAGTCCCAACAGCGGTTCCCACTCCCCCTCGGGAACCGCCCATACCTCCGGCCACGAACCTCCCCCCGGTTCGGCAGTGCCGAGAGCGACCGCACGCCCCACCTCCCCCCGGTGGGGCGTGCGCAGTTTTCCCGCAGCGTCTCCGCAGTTCTGGTCTCGGGTCCGGTGGCGCCTACCATCCCGCAAACGGCGTGCACGTCGACCGGCGTCCGACATCGCGGGTTGGCGGAATCAGAGGAGGCCCGGGAGGGCCGGAGGGAGGAACCGGTGGGCGAGAGCCGTCGTGACCGAATCAGGATGACCGACGAGGAGTTGGCGACGTTCATCGCCGAGCAGAAGAGCCTCCAGGTGGCCTGTCACGACCGGGACGGCTCCATCCACCTGTCCACCCTGTGGTTCGCCATGGTCGACGACCGCTTCGCATTCGGGACCTACACCAAGTCCCAGAAGATCGTGAACCTGCACCGGGACGATCGCATCACCGTGTTGCTGGAGGACGGCCTGGAGTACGACCGCCTGCGTGGCGTCATGGTCAAGGGTCGGGCCGTCATGTACGCCGAGGACGGGGCCGGCGGGGCCGACGAGGTCCGTCGCGTCGCCCGTGCGGTCATGCGGCGCAACGAGCCCGGCATTCCCGAGGAGCACTTCGACGGGGCGGTGGGCCTGTGGGCCGCCAAGAGGACCGTCGTGATCGTCGAGCCCGAGAAGGTCATCACCTGGGACCACACCAAGTTGGGTGGCGCGTACTGATGGATGCCCTCTTCGCCGTCCAGGACGAGGACGTGACCCGGGGCCAGTTGGAACACCGCCGGGCCAACCTGGCTGAGCGGGCGACCCTGAACGCAGCTGAGGCAGCCCGGGCGGCCACGTCGGCCGAGGTGGAGCGCATCGGTCTGGAGCGACTCGAACACGCCCGTCTCCAGAAGCGGTACGAGGGTGAGGTGGCCGCCGTAGAGGCCCGCCTGGTCGAGTTGGACGGCAAGTTGTACGGCGGGGCCATCACGTCTCCCAAGGAGGCCACCAGCCTCCAGGATGAGATGGGCCACCTGAAGAAGCGCCAGGACGACCTGGAGGGTCAGGTCCTGGAGGCCATGGAGCTGATCGAGCCGCTGGACGCCGAGTTGGTGGCCCTGGCCGACACCGGAGAGTCCCAGGACGCCGCCGTGGCCGCGGCCCGGACCGTGCTGGACGAGACGGAGGCTGGCATCGTGGCCGGCCTGGCGGCGTCGGCTGAACGCCGGGTCGCCGCGGTCGACGGGGTGCCCGACGAGGTGCTGGCCCGGTACGAGAAGGGACGTCCGGCCTTCGGGTCCAGCACGGTGGTGCGATTCTCGGGCAGCGACTGCAGTGGGTGCCCATATTCCATGCCTGCAGTGGAGGCCGATCGGGTCAAGTCCATGGAGGCCGGCACCCTGGCCGACTGCAGCGAGTGTGGTCGGATGGTCGTCCGTTGAACCCGGCTCGCTGAACGCGGCCTGCTGGGAAGGGCTGCCCGACCGTGTTGATCTGGTTCGTCGTCGGAGCGGTGGTCGCCGTGGCACTCGTCTTCGAGAGCCCGGCCATGGACTTCCGCCTGGTGGCGGTGGGCGCGGTCCTGCCGGTCGTCGAGGGTGTGGCAGGTGGGCCGTGGCTACTCCACACTCCGGTGGCCGGGGTGGCCCTGCTCGGTGGCGTGATGGTGGTGGCCCGGGGTCGTCGCCTCGTGCAGCGCCGGTGGCTGGGTGTCCCCATCGGGTTGTTGGCCCATCTGGTACTGGACGGGACGTGGACTGACACGGGGGTCTTCTGGTGGCCGTTCGCCGGCTTGGATGCCCTCGGCGGCTCCCGCGTACCGGAGTTCGGGCGTGGCGCGGTCGGCCTGCTGCTCGAGGTGGTGGGCCTCGTCGGTGGGGCATGGGCCTGGCGGAGGTTCGGCCTCGATGATCGGACGGCCCGTCGGGCCCTGTGGTCCGAGGGTCGGTTGACCGCCCTCCGGAGGGCCTGATGCTGTACGTGGTCCGACACGGCCGTACTGCGGCCAACGCCGCCGGCCTCCTGTTGGGGCGTCTGGACCCCGACCTGGACGAGGTGGGGGAGGGTCAGGCCGAGGCGGTGGCGTCGGCCATCGGTCGGGTGGACCGGGTGGTCGCCAGCCCCCTGCTGCGGACCCGTCGAACCGCCCAGGCCTTCGCCGGCTCCGCGGGCCCATCCGTCGAGGTTGACGAGCGATGGATCGAGATGGACTACGGGGAGTTCGACGGTCGCCCGGTGGCCGACGTGGGACGTGAGACCTGGGCGGCGTGGCAGGAAGACCTGGACTGGGCGCCGCCGGGCGGGGAGTCGCACCGGGACCTCGGCCTACGGGTACGGGCCGCCCTGGACGACCTGTTCGAGGCGTCGCGGACGGCCGAGATCGTGGTGGTGACCCACGTGTCGCCCATCAAGGCGGCCCTGGCGTGGACGCTGGGGGTGGGTGACGAGGTGGCGTGGCGGACCTTCGTGGCCCCGGCCGCGGTCATGGCCATCGGGGCCGGACCGGTCGGTCCCTCGCTGCGTGGCTTCAACGACACGGCCCACCTGCGGGCCTGAGTCGGTCCCCGCTCAGGGCAGGAGCTCGCCGGCGTCCAGGTCCCGGATGGCGGTGACGGACCGGTCCAGCATGTCGGTGACCAGCTGGACGGCCCGTTCGTTGACCAGTTCGATGCTCCCACCCGACTGGATCGGGTAGCAGAGGCAGAACAGCACGGTCCGGCGGTAGTCCTCGAACAGCTGGTCGGCCGGGTAGTCGATGCCCTCGGCGGCCAGGCAGGACCGGTAGAGGTCCAGCAGGTGCTGTTCGTGGGCCCGACGGTCCTCGATGGTCAGGCTCTGGCTGATGAAGTAGCCCACGTCGTAGGCCCCGGCGGTACGGACACAGATCTGCCAGTCGATGACCGTGACCTCAGGGCCGTCGGCGCCCGGCCGGAAGAACAGGTTGTCCAGCCGGTAGTCGCCGTGGCAGAGGGTGGTCGGTCCGGAACGGAACGCCATCATCTCCTCGGCGGCCATGGGGAACCGTTCGCCGATGGCCCGGATGTCGTCGTCCAGGTGCTCGCCGAACCCGGCCAGGAACGGTTCCCAGGCGGTGGCCACCCCGTGCTGGACGCCCTGGGGCATGGGGGGATCCCAGCCGTAGGGAACCCAGGCCAGGTGGTCGTCGAAGGCCGGCGACTCCCAGTGGGCGGCGTGGTGACGGGCCAGTGCCCGGATCGCCGCCTCGGCGAGGTCCAGGGGGCAGCCGTCCAACTGGCTGACCACCCGTGCGTCGCTGAGGTCCTCCAGCAGCAGGACGAAGTCGTCACTGTCCGGATCGTGCGCAGCGAAGAAGCACCGGGGGGTGGCCAACGGACTACCGGCGGCCGCCGTCCGGTAGTAGGCGACCTCCTTGCCGTAGAACATGAAGGTCCGGGCCACGAACCTGGTGCCCTCGTCGTCGACCGGGGACTTGAGGATGACCGTCTCCGGGCCGTCGCCTCCCTCGTAGGTGGGGCGGAGGCGATGGAGCAGGCCCATGATCCCGACGCCCTGACCGATCACCTCGGCGGCGAAGTCGGTAACCGAGCCCCCGTCGAGGGCTCCCGCGCTCCGGAGCGCGGTGGTCAGCCAGTCGGTGGTGACCTCCTCGAGACGGGTCGGAAAGCGGCCTCCGGCGGCGCCGTCGGTCATGTCGAGCAGCCTCGGCGGGCGGCGGCGAAGCCGACCTCGAGGTCGGTGATGATGTCGCTGATGGTCTGCTCGCTTTCTGTCTGTAGGTCTTCGCTTGTTCGTGTCGCCCTGATCAGGCCGGAGCGACAGGTCGGATCAGTCGTGGTCGTCCAGGCCACCGGAGGAGGGGGGGCTGAAGCCGTCGGGCCACCGGGTGGTCTCATCGTGGCGGATGCCGTCGAGCACCACCTGGTCGAGCTGTGCCTCGGACAGGTCGGCGCCCACCAGGTCAGACAGGCTGAGGTCGGCGCCGATCAGCGAGGCCCCGCGGAGGATGGCTCCGGAGAGGTTGGCGGCCCTGATGGTGGCACCGTTCAGCACGGCGCTGCGGAGGTCGACGCCGCCGGCGAAGGTGCCCGTGAGGTCGGCTTCACGCATGCAGGTCCGAGTCATGGAGGTGCCGGCCAGGGTGGCCGCTCCGAGCGCCGCTCCGGTGAGGTCGGCGGCCGTCATCCAGGCGCCACCCAGGTCGGCGCTGCGGAGGTCGGTGCCGGTCAGGTGGGCGCTGCCCAGCCACGAGCGGCTCAGGACCGCCCCGCCCAGTCGCGCCTCGGTCAGATCCGCGCTCCAGAGGTTGGCATGGTGCATGTCGGCATCGGCGAAGACGGTGCCCCGGCAGATGGCGTGGCGCAGGTCGGCACCCACCAGTCGGGCGTCGGAGAGGTCCGACCCGGAGAGCACCGCGCCACCCAGCCAGGCGCCGGTCAGGTCGGCAGAGCGGAGGTCGGCGTCGGTGAGTTCCACGCCGGCCAGGTCGGCATCGGCCGCGATCTGGTGACCCCTGACCTCCATGGTTCCCCCCGTTGGACCCTCCATCGGTGCCGAGACTAGGGCAGCATGCCCCGGTGCCCGTCATCCTCGCTGGCCTTTCGGCCATCATGTTCGGCTTCGGAGACCTCTACGGAGGTGTCGCCATCCGTCGGTCCGGGCGTCCGGGGGCGGCCCTCGGGGTGGCGATGGTGGCCACGACGGTCGCCACGGTGCTGGTCGGCCTCCTGGTCCTGATCCGACCGCCGGAGGTCGTGCAGGTCGGCGACGTGCTGTGGCCGGTGGCCGCCGGGCTCCTCATGGTGACCACGAGGCCGTTGCTGTACCTGGGGATGGCCCGGGGTCCGGTGGCCGTGTTCGCTCCCGGCTACGGGTTGACGATGATCGTGGTGCCTGCCCTGATCGGTCCGTTCATCGGTCAGCACCTCAACCCGGTGGAGGTGGTGGGCGTCGTCCTGGTCGTACCGGCGGTGGTCCTCCTGTCCGGGGAGGGACGGGTGCCGCGGCCGGGGGCGTTCCTGCGGAGTCCGGTGATCGGCCTGGCCGTGGTGGTGGGGGCCAGCATCGGCCTGGCCGGGGTGCTCCTGACCCAGGCCGCACCCGGGGCCCGGGACCTGCCGGCCTTCCTGGTGCTGGCCACCGGGACGGTGGTGATGCCGTGGATGCTGCGGGCCCGGACCGGGGCGTTCCGGACCGAGCGGGTCCTGGTGGGGTTCGGATCGGTCCTCGGGGTGTCCAGTGCCCTGGCGTTCGTCCTCAGCACCGCGGCCTACGTGCGCGGGTCCGCCGCCGTGGTCACGGCACTGATCGCCCTGTGTCCGGCCGTCAGCGTGCTCCTGGCCTGGAAGTTCCTCGGCGAGCGCCTGTACCCCCTGCAGGCCCTCGGTGGGGCGCTCGGCGTGGCCGCCGTGGTCTGCTTCTCCCTGGCCGGCTGAGCCGTCCGGGAGGTTCTCGCCCGGGCCCCGGGCCGGGTGGGTGACGGTGAGCCGACCTGTAGGCGGGGTTCTGTCCACCGGCCCCTTGCGGGGGTCCGGATGGGTGACCATCCATCTGTGCGGCCAACCCGGGAGGATCTGCGGGCGGACCACCCTCTCCCTGTTCGGCCTTGCTCCGGATGGGGTTTGCCGAGCCGCCCGGGTCGCCCCGGCCGCTGGTGCGCTCTTACCGCACCGTTTCACCCTCACCTGTGCCCGTCGTCCCGAGGGACGCCGGGCCATCGGCGGTCTGTTCTCTGTGGCACTTTCCTGCGGGTCGCCCCGACTGGCTGCGAGCCAGCATCCTGTCCTGCGGAGCCCCGACCTTCCTCAGCACAGGGCCCAGGGGCCCCGGCCGCGGTCACCCGGTCGGCTCACCGTCGTCGACCAGTCTGGCCGGAGATTTCCCTTGCGTCACCCCGGACTGCGAACTAGCAACGCGCGGACATGGAAACCGTCGTCGCCGTCTCCGCAGATCCCATACCGGCCATCGATGCCTCCATCCCGACGATCGGGCAACAGGTGGTGGACGTCGACGCGCTGGAGGCGGTCGACACCACAGGCCAGTGGTACCTCCAGGGTGCCTGCCGGGGTCTGGATGCGGCGATCTTCTATCCGGATCCCGACGCGGCCGACGACGTGGCCCGGGCGCTCGCCGTGTGCGCGGGTTGCGGTGTGCGCGAGACCTGTCTGGCCCACGCCCTGGGTCGTCGGGAGCCCACCGGCATCTGGGGCGGTACGACCGAACGGGAGCGCCGCCGCGTGCTCCGGCGCCGTCGCTCGGCCTGACGGCCCCCAACCGACATGACACTGGAGGACCACGGGGGCTGGCCGGGCCTGCTCGACCGCCTGTGCCGGGGAGAGGACCTGACGGCACTCGAGGCCGAGGCCATCCTCGCTGAGATCCTGAGCGGGGACGCCGAGCCGGCCCAGATCGCCGGCTTCCTGGTCGGCCTGAAGGTCAAGGGCGAGACGGCCGAGGAGACGAGGGGACTGGTGCGGGCCATGGTGGCGGTGGCCGAGCCACTGGACCTTCCCGAGGGGACGATCGACATCGTGGGCACCGGTGGGGTGACGAGCCGGCGCGACGCTGCCCTGAACGTCTCGACCATGGCCTGCTTCGTGGCCGCCGGAGCCGGGGCCACGGTCTGCAAGCACGGGAACCGGCGGGCCTCGTCCACGTCGGGCGCCTTCGACGTGCTGGAGGCCCTCGGGGTGGACATCGACATCTCCCCGGCCGAGTTGGCCGCCCAGGTGGCCGAGCACCGGATCGGGTTCGCCTTCGCCCGTACGTTCCACCCGGCGATGCGCTTCGCCGGTCCCATCCGGGCCGGCCTGGGGATCCCCACCGTCTTCAACGTCCTGGGCCCCCTGTCGCATCCGGGGCAGCCCCGCCGCCAGTTGATCGGCGCGGCGGATGTGGCGTTGGCCGATCGCATGGTCGAGGTGTTCCGGGCCGGGGGTTCGGTCCACACCTGGGTGGTCACCGGAGACGGGGCGCTCGACGAGATCGCCCTGACCGGACCGACCCGGGTGGCTGAACTCCGGGACGGGGAGGTGGCCGAGTGGGAGTTGGACCCGACCGACCTCGGATTGTCGCTGGTGGATCCCGCGGACCTGGCGGG
>CAYWBE010000012.1:0-19753 GCA_964456295.1 uncultured Candidatus Nemicrothrix sp. | reverse complement strand
ACGTCGGTCACCCGGGTGGCGTGCAGGATGGGCAGGTCGGTAGCCGAGCGAACGGCGGCGGCCACCGGCAGGTAGGGCGCCAACGGCGTGCCGGCCGGCGGAATGGCCTTCGAGAGACCATCGTCGGTGGCCAGGGCCGGCCCGGCCACGTTCAGGAAGTCCAGCAGGCCTGACGATCCCAGCCGGACGGCGATGTCGCAGCAGTCCTCCTCGCCGAGGCCACCCGGCTGATCCTCAGTTCCCAGCATCCGGAGGCCGACCAGTAGATGGCCGTCGGCGGCGTCACGTACCGCCTCCAGCACCTCAAGGGTCAGCCGCAGTCGATTGTCCAGTGAACCGCCGTACCCGTCGGTGCGGCGGTTGACCAGCGGGGACCAGAACTGGTCCAGCAGGTGGCTGGTGGCCAGCAGCTCGATGCCGTCCAGGCCGGCGGCCACCGCCCGACGGGTGGCCGCTGCGAAGTCCTCGACCACCCGGGCCAGGTCGGCCGGTTCGGCCTGCTTGGGCCAGAACCGGTGCATGGGCTCGCGGATCGGCGATGGCGCGATGGTGGGAAGCCAGTCGCCGTCGTTGGACACGTTGCGGCGCCCCATGTGCGTGAGTTGGCACATGATGGCCGCCCCGTGCCCGTGGATCCGCTCCACCATGGCGGCCAGGGGGTCCACCACGGCGTCGGTGGCGAACGACAACTGCCCCCACAGCGAGGCCGAGTCGATCGACACGTTGGACGACCCACCGATCATGGTCAGGCCGATGCCGCCGAGTGCCTTCTCCTCGTGGTAGCGGACGTACCGGTCGCTCGGCGTGCCGTCGACGTTGTAGCCCGGCGAATGACTACTGGAGAAGATCCGGTTCCGCAGCCGCAGGCCGGCCAGGTCGAACGGCTCCAGTAGCGGGTCCATCAGGACCCTGCCGGATGCGGCGTCCCCTGGAACACCGACCCCCAGAGTGGCACCTCGTGCAGCTCGTCGGCCGGCAACTCGACCCGGCCCCCGTCGTCAACGGTCACCTCGGTGCCGGACGGACAGCCGGGCTCCATGGTGTGGATCCGCAGTGCCGTGTAGACGGTGAGGGCGCGGTCGGTCATCAGGTTCCAACTCCGGTGTCGTCGTCCAGCCCGAGGTGGCCGATGACGGCGGCCACGCAGGCCTCCAGGGGGCCGGTGGCGTCCAGATGGAGGTCCGGGTCGACGGGTGCCTCGTAGGGGGCGGAGATGCCACTGAACTCCGGCACTTCACCGGCCCGTGCCCGGGCGTAGAGGCCCTTGACGTCCCGCTCCTCGCAGACCTCCAACGGGGCGTCGACGAACACCTCGGAGAACGCACCGCCCGGATGCATGGCCCGGACGGCGTCGCGGTCGACCCGGTACGGCGAGATGAACGCCGAGACGACTACCAGGCCGGCATCGGCGAACAGGCGGGACACCTCCCCGACCCGGCGGACGTTCTCGGCGCGGTCCCCGGGCGAGAACCCGAGGTCGCCGTTGAGGCCCATGCGTATGTTGTCGCCATCCAGCACGTAGGCGGCGATCCCCTGGTTGATCAGGGCCGCCTCGACGGCGAAGGCGATGGTGGACTTGCCCGAACCGGACAGCCCGGTCAACCACAGGGTGTGCCCGACATGACCGGTCACCGCGGTCCGGTCCTCCGGAGACACCTGCCCGTCGGCCCGGGTCAGGTTCCGGTCGGCATCGCCCGCGGGCACCCCTGACTCACCCATCGATGAGCCCCTTGTCGGCCAGCAGCCCCAGCACCGCATCCACGCACTCGTCGACGCCCTGGACCGATGCGTCCAGGCGGAGGTCCATGTCGACCGGTCGCTCGTAGTCGGCCGTTACCCCCGGATAGTCGGGAATCTCGCCTCGGTCGGCCGCCTCATACTGTCCGTTCGGATCCCGCTGACGGCACACATCGATCGGAGTGTCGACGAACACCTCCACGAACCGGTGGTCGCCGATCAGATCGCGGGCCCGGGCCCGGACGTCGGCCTCGGGGGCCACCAGGGCGGCGATGGCGATGAGCCCCTGACGGTTGGCCAGCAGGGCCACCTCGGCCACCCGGCGAAGATTCTCGGAGCGGTCCGCCGCGCTGAAGCCGAGGTCGCGACTGATGCCCAGGCGAACGTTCTCGCCATCCAGACGCATGGTGCTGCGACCCAGATCGAACAGGCGCCGCTCCAGGGCCGCGGCGATCGTCGACTTCCCGGCTGCGGTGAGGCCGGTCAGCAGCACGGTGCACGGACGCTGTCCGAGCCGGGACACCCGCTCCTCGGGGGTGATCTCCGAGCGGTGGCGGACCAGGCCCCCGTCAGGCTCACGGTCCCAGCCCGACGTAGCGCCGGCGATCATCCCGGCAGCCACCGTGGCGTTGGTCATCCGGTCGACCAGGACGAACGACCCGGTCTGGCGGGCCTCCACGTACGGGTCGAGGAGGATGGCCCGCTCGGCCACCAGCCGACAGGACGCCACGTCGTTCAACTGGAGGGCGTCGGTCAACACCTGGTCGCCGGTGTTCACGTTGATCCGGTGGTGGATGGCGGCCAGGGAGGCGTCCACCTCGCCAGCCACCGTCCGCAGGAGGAGCCGACGGCCGGGGGCTGCCGGTTCAGCGGCCATCCACACCACGGTGGCCTCCACGTCGTGGGCCCTCGTGGGGTGGTGGTCCAGACCGACCAGAAGGTCGCCGCGACTCACGTCGATCTCCTCGGCCAGCGTGAGAGTCACCGCGTCGCCCGGACCGGCCTCGTCGAGGTCGCCATCGAAGGTCACGATGCGATCCACCGTGGATGTGATGCCGGACGGCAGGGAGACCACGGGGTCGCCGGGTCGCAGCACCCCGGCGGCCACCGTGCCGGCGAACCCCCGGAAGTCCAGGTCGGGTCGCACCACCAGCTGGACCGGGAACCGGAGACGATCGAGGGTCGTTGCCTCGCCCGGGTCCACCGTCTCGAGGTGTTCCATCAACGGAGGTCCGTCGAACCAACTGAGGTGGTCGCTGCGATCCACCACGTTGTCACCCAGCAGCGCCGACATCGGGAGGAAGTAGGGATCAGCATGGTCCAGCCCTGCTGCGAAGGTCCGATAGTCCCCACAGATCTCGTCGAACCGTTCCCGGGACCAGTCCACGAGGTCCATCTTGTTGACGGCCACCACCAGGTGGCGGATGCCCAGCAGATGGGCGATGAGGGAGTGGCGACGGGTCTGGTCCAGGACCCCGTGGCGGGCGTCGACCAGTACCACGGCCAGTTGGCAGGTCGATGCGCCGGTCACCATGTTGCGGGTGTACTGCTCGTGACCGGGGGTGTCGGCCACGATGAACTTGCGGCGGGCCGTGGAGAAGTAGCGGTAGGCCACATCGATGGTGATGCCCTGCTCCCGCTCGGCCTTGAGGCCGTCCATGAGGAGGGCCAGGTCGAGGTGGTCTCCGGCCGAACCCATCGTGGTGGAGTCGGCCTCGAGGCTGGCCAGTTGGTCCTCGTAGATCATGGCCGAATCGTGCAGGAGACGACCGATAAGGGTCGACTTGCCGTCGTCGACGCTGCCGCAGGTCAGCAGACGGAGCAGGTCCTTGCGCTCGTGTTCGGCCAGGTAGGCCTCGATGTCGGTGGCGATCAGTTCGGAGGCGTGCGACATCAGAAGTAGCCCTCGCGCTTCTTCTCCTCCATGGACCCCGACTGGTCGTGGTCGATGACCCGGCCCTCCCGTTCGGACCGGGTGGCCAGCAGCATCTCCTGGATGATGCCGGGCAGCGTGCTGGCCGTGGACTCCACGGCCCCCGACAGCGGGTAGCAGCCCAGGGTCCGGAAGCGCACCGAGCGCATCTCGGGCTCCTCGCCGTCGGCGAATCGGAACCGGTCGTCGTCGACCATGATCAGGGTGCCGTCGCGCCGCACGACCGGCCGGACCGCCGAGCGGTACAGGGGCACGATCGGGATCTGCTCCAGGTGGATGTACTGCCAGACGTCCAGTTCGGTCCAGTTGCTGATCGGGAACACCCGGATGCTCTCGCCCCGCTGCACCCGGCCGTTGTAGAGGTTCCAGAGTTCCGGTCGCTGGTTCTTGGGGTCCCACCGGTGGTTGCGGTCCCGGAAGCTGAAGACCCGCTCCTTGGCCCGGGAGCGTTCCTCGTCGCGACGGGCCCCACCGAAGGCGGCGTCGAAGCCACCGGCGTCGAGGGCCTGCTTGAGGGCCTGGGTCTTCATGACGTCGGTGTAGTTGCGTGACCCGTGGTCGAACGGGTTGATCCCGGCCGCCCGGCCCTCCTCGTTGGTGTGGACGACGAGGTCCAGGCCCAGCTCGGCAGCCGTCCGGTCCCGGAACTCGATCATCTCCCGGAACTTCCAGGTGGTGTCCACGTGCAGCAGCGGGAACGGGATCCGCCCCGGGTGGAAGGCCTTACGGGCCACGTGCAGCAGGACCGAGGAGTCCTTGCCGATGGAGTAGAGCATCACCGGGCGCTCGAACTGGGCCACCACCTCCCGCATGACGTGGATGGCCTCGGCCTCCAGTTGCTGGAGGTGGGTGCGACGCATGCCGCTCATGAGACGCCGAGGGCGATGTCCTCGCAGCGCCGCAGGCCACGGTCCAGCGCCTCCCGGTCGCCGAAGCGGGCCCAGTTCAGCCACAGGCCGTTCTGCAGGAGCGAGACGTCGTCGGCCCGGGTCCGTGCTCCGACCGCATCCACCTCTGGGCAGGCCTCGGCGATCAGCCCGGCCATGTGCGAGACGTACTCCTCGTAGAGGCTCACATCGACGGCCCCGATCTCCGGATCGAGACGTCCGGCGGCCCACAGCACCAGACGCAGCTTCAGGTACTCCTGGCTCAGGAACTCCTCGTCGACAGCTCCATGGACGAAGGCCCGCACCCGTTCGACCGGTTGCTCCACCCCCCTGAGGGACTCCATGGCCGAGACCAGCAACCGGTCGCAGGCCAGTTGGAAGGCCGCCGTGATGAGGGCCTGCTTACCCGGGAAGTGGTAGTTCAGCAGGCCCAGGGAGACCCCCGCCTCGGCGGCCACGGCCCGCATGCTCACCCCGGCGATGCCACCCTCGGCCAGGCAGGCCAGGACGGCGTCCAGGATCTGCTCCTGGCTGGCACTCAGTTCCTGAGCGTTGCTGGGGCTGCTCTCCGGCATGGGTTCCCGTTCCAGCAGGTCGACTGAACGTTCGTTCAATGTAGTATTCCGTCGCACGACAGCACACTCCATGGGCGGCCACCAACCACCATCGGCCCGGTCCCGCCGCCACCGCAGACGGGAGGCAACCATGCCTACTGCCTTCGCCGAATTCGAGAACTCCCTCGAGGAGGTCATCGACCTCGACACGTTCCCCATCCACCTGCTGGCCGGCCGACGTCGCGCCGAACTGGTGGCCGACACCCGAGCCCAGATGGATGCCGTGGGCTGCTGTCGCATCTCGGACTTCGTCCGCCCCGAGGCCATCGAGGCCATGCGCGTCGAAGCCGAGGCCCTGCACGACCAGACGTTCTGGGCCGACTCGGACCACAACCCCTACGCCTCGGCCGAGGACGACTCGTTCCCGGTGGGCCACCCCCGCCGCTTCTTCCAGCACCGCAACAGCGGCTTCATCAACTCCGACCTCCTGACCACCGGATCGCTGCTGCGCCGCATCTACGACTCCGACGTGGTCCTCCACTTCGTCTGGGAGTGCCTGGGGGTGGATCGCCCGATCTACCGGTGGGCCGACACGGTGGGCCGCAACCCGTACGGGGTGATGGAACCCGGCCACACCTTCCCCTGGCACTTCGACGGCAACGAGTTCACGGTCAGCGTGCTCGTCCAACGCCCCGAGGAGGGTGGCATCTTCGAGTACGTCCCCGACATCCGGACCCCGGACGCCGAGAACTACGAGCGGGTCCAGCACGTACTGGAGGGCGGGCGGGACGGCGTCCACGAACTGGACCTGATGCCCGGGGACCTGCAGCTGTTCAAGGGTCGGTTCTCCATGCACCGGGTCACCACCGTGGGAGGCGACGTCTCCCGGTACGTCGGCCTTCCCACCTACGTGCACGACCCGTACCGGATGAACCGACCGTTCCACAGCCGCAACTACTACGGCATCTCCACCGAACTGCACGAACAGCGGGCCCAGGTCATCGTCGACGGCCTGGAGGACTGACCCGCCCCACCGGTTCTCCGGCCGGTTCCCCAGGACTTCCCCGACTTTCCTAGTGTCCGCCCCGTGGCAGAACATCTCGACGTCCTCATCGTGGGTGCCGGCATCTCCGGCATCGGCGGAGCCGTCCACCTACAGGACCGCTGCCCCGACACGACCTTCGCCATCCTGGAGGGGCGCCCCGACATCGGCGGCACCTGGGACCTGTTCCGCTACCCGGGCGTGCGGTCCGACAGCGACATGCACACCCTGGGCTACCGCTTCAAGCCGTGGAGGCACGAACGGGCCATCGCCGGCGGCTCGACGATCCTCGGCTACCTGCAGGAGACGGTGGCCGAACACGACCTGAGCGGCCACATCAGGTTCAACCACCAGGTCACCACCGCCGAGTGGTCAAGTGGGGACGCCCGCTGGACGGTGACGGCCACCCACGACGACCCCGGTGACGGGACCACCCGTTCGGTCACCCTCACCTGCGGGATCCTGTTCATGTGCTCCGGGTACTACAGCTACCGGGAGGGCTACACCCCCGAGTTCCCCGGCCGGGACCGCTTCGGCGGAACCATCGTCCACCCCCAGGAGTGGCCCACCGACCTCGACTACGCCGGCAAGCGGGTGGTGGTGATCGGATCGGGGGCCACAGCGATGACCCTGGTGCCGGCCATGGCCGAGGACGTGGCCCACATCACGATGCTGCAGCGCTCCCCCACCTACGTGGTGGCCCGTCCGGCCCACGACGTGATCGCCAACCGCCTCCGCCGGTTCCTGCCCGCCAAGATGGCCTACGCCATCGTCCGCCGCAAGAACGTCTTCCGGCAGGGCCTCGTCTACCGCAAGACCCGGACCGAACCCGAGAAGATCAAGCAGCTGATGCTGGCCGGCGTCCGAGCGGGACTCGGTCCCGACTATGACGTCGACACCCACTTCACCCCGACCTACAACCCGTGGGACCAGCGTCTGTGCCTGATCCCCGACGGCGACCTGTTCACGGCCATCCGGTCCGGCAAGGCGTCGGTGGTGACCGACCACATCGACACGTTCACCGAGACGGGCATCCGCCTGAAGTCAGGTGACGAACTGGAGGCCGACATCATCGTGACGGCCACCGGACTGAACCTGGTCACCCTCGGCGAAATGGACTTCGTGGTCGACGGGCGGCCGCTGGACTTCGCCACCACCTGGACGTACCGGGGCCTCGGCTACTCCGACGTCCCCAACCTGGTGTCGACGTTCGGCTACGTGAACGCCTCGTGGACCCTGAAGGCCGACCTGACCTCGGAGTACGTCTGTCGTCTCGTCCAGCACATGGATCGGGTCGGGGCGACGCGTTGCACGCCCCGCCTGCGCCCCGAGGACGCCGGAATGCCCGAACGGCCGTGGATCGACGACTTCCCGGCCGGCTACATGACCCGCACCATGCACCTCCTGCCCCGCCAGGGGGACCGCGCCCCGTGGCTGAACCCGCAGGACTACCGCCGTGACGTCAAGATGATCCGACGGGGCGCCATCGACGACGGGGTCATGTGCTTCGACTCCCCGGACAGGGAACCCGTGGCAGCATCTCCCGCATGACCAGCAGCATGACCAGCCAGATGAGGATCGCCGCCGTCCAGGACACCCCGGCCTTCCTCGACCGGGCCGCCAGCATGGAGATCGTGCGGTCCCGCATCGCCGAGGCGGGAGCCGGAGGTGCCGACCTGATCGCCTTCCCCGAGGTGTTCGTCATGGGCTACCCCAACTGGCTGGACCGCACCAACGCCTCGGCCTGGGAGGACCCCGCCCAGCAGGAGGCCTTCGCCCGCTACCTCGACCAGGCCGTCGACCTGTCGGGCGACGAGTTCGCCACCGTGGTCGAGGCCGTCCGCGAGGCCGGCGCCCTGACCTACGTGGGCGTGGTCGAGCGGGCCGCATCCGGTGGCTCCGTCTACTGCTCACTGGTGGCCATCGACCCGGCGGCCGGGATCGTCAGCGTGCACCGCAAGCTCAAGCCCACCTACGGCGAGCGCCTGGTGTGGGCCGACGGTGACGGTGCGGGCCTGGTGGCCCATGAGCACCAGGGCGTACGGGTCACCGGCATGAACTGCTGGGAGAACTGGATGCCCCTGGCCCGGGCGGCCATGTACGCCACCGGTTCGCAGGTCCACGTGGCGGCCTGGCCCGGTTCGGTGGGCCTCACCGAGGACATCACCCGCTTCATCGCCAAGGAGGGGCGCATGTACGTGATCAGTGTGGGTGCCCCCTACCGGTCCGACGACCTCCCTGACGACTTCCCGCTACGCGACCAGTTGCCCGATGGCCAGAAGTTCCACAACGGCGGCACCTGCATCGCCGGGCCGGACGGGCGCTGGGTGGTCGAACCGGTCAGCGACGAGCTGGGCATCGTGTGGGCCGACCTGGACCTGGGCGAGGTGGCCCGCCAGCGGCAGAACTTCGATCCGGCCGGCCACTACAGCCGCCCCGACGTGCTCTCACTATCCGTCGACCGGACCCGCCTGGCTCCCTGAGGCGTCCCGGGGCCCTCGGAGGCTGGCCGAGATCCGACTCTGAGGCATCACCCGGTACCGGCTGGCCACACCCGATTCGAGCATCTCCCAGGTCGGGTAGTCGAGGTAGCCGGGGTCGGCGGCCCCGTCCGGTCCCAGGCCGTAGAAGGTGGCCCGGTCGTAGACGTTCAACGGCCGACCGTGACGTATCCGGTCGACCAGGTCGGGGTTGGCGATGAACCACCGCCCGAATGCCACGGCGTCGCACGCTCCGGAGGCGATGGCGTCGGCCGCCGACGCCGGCGTGAAGCCACCCGCTGCCAGCAGGGCGCCGGCGAACAGGTCCCGGTAGCGACCGTTGCGCAGCGGCGGAAGCGGATCCTCCGGACCGCCGACCAGCCCCCCGACCCGCGACTCGGTCAACAGCAGGTAGGCGAGGCCTCGCCCCGAGAGGCCAGCCACCGCATTGCCGTAAGTGGCCTCCGGGTCTGCACACGTGGCTCCGAAGTACGCGTGGCCGGCCACGTCCGAGAGGCCATCCGACGGCAGCCCCGGCGAGAGCCGTACACCGACCCGACCCTCGCCCACCACGTCGACCACCGCGTCCACCACCTCGAACAGGAACCGGCATCGGTTCTCAATGGTTCCCCCGTACTCGTCGGTCCGATGGTTCACCGAGTCGCAGATGAACTGGTCGACCAGGTAGCCGTGGGCACCGTGGACCTCCACCGCGTCGAACCCGGCCCGCACCGCCCGGACTGCGGCAGCCCGGTAGTCCTCGACCACCCGGGCGACCTCTTCGACGGTGAGGGCCCGTGGAGCGGCGGCCGTCTCGTCCCAGCCGTACTCGCCGGCCCCTTCGTCACACGGCAGGACAACCGGCGATGACGACACCGACGGAACGGGTAGGCCCGAGGCAACCACCAGGGGATGCCCGGCGATGCCCGGCTGGGCGACCCGGCCGGCGTGCAGCAGTTGGCAGGCGATCCGCCCGCCCCGATCGTGGACGGCGTCGACGACCACCGACCAGCGGCGCTCCTGCTCATCGGTCCACAGGCCGGTGACGTGGCCGCCGTTGGCCCGGACACGCTCGTAGATGGTCCAGACCGGCGTGCCCTCCGGCGACACGTGGACGGCCTCGGTGATGAGCAACCCCCCGGCGGTGGCCCGTTCCCGGTAGTAGGCCGCGGTGGCCGCCGTGGGAGCGAGCGTGTCCGGATCGGCACGACACCGGGTCAGGGGTGCCATGACGATCCGGTGGTCCAGTTCGAGCCGTCCGGCACGGAACGGCAGGTGCAGGATCACAATCCGCCCCTCCCGGACGCCGCCGGTCAGCCCCGGCCCACGAACGGCATGCCGTTGGCCATCACCGTCATCGACAGCACGTTGGCATCCGGGGGAAGGCTGGCCATGTACGCCACCGCCGCACCGGCGTTGGCCACGTCCATGGTGGCCTCGGCCCGCACCGAGCCGTCTGGTTGCAGGACCCCGGCGGCCATCCGTTCGACCATCTCGGACGCCGCGTTGCCGATGTCGACCTGCCCGCAGGTGATCCCAAGGTCCCGACCATCGAGCGCCAGCGACTTGGTTAGCCCCGAGATGGCGTGCTTGGAGGCCGTGTAGGGCGCTGAGAAGGGTCGGGGGGTGGTGGCCGACACCGACCCGTTGTTGATGATCCGGCCTCCCGTCGGGTCCTGGCGGTGCATCTGCCCGAAGGCCGCCCGTGCACACAGGAACGAGCCCCGCAGGTTCACGGCCATGACTCGGTCCCAGTCCTCGACCGCCAACTCGTCGACCGGCACGGGAGGAGCGGCGGTCCCGGCGTTGTTGAAGAGCAGGTCGACCCGACCGAACCGTTCCACCGTGGCGGCAAAGAGCCGCTCGACCTCCTCGACCTCGGCCACGTCAGCCACCACGGCCAGTGCCTCGCCGGACAGAGCCTCCACCGTGGCCTCCAACGACTCGGCGGTACGACCACAGACCACGACCGACCAGCCGTCGTTCGACAGCGCCTCGGCGGCCGCCCGACCGATCCCCCGCCCCCCACCGGTCACCACGGCGATCCTGTTCACAACCCAGCCTCCGCTTCGTCCTCAGTGCGACGCCCGGCCGCACCCCGGGCCCGGTGCCACGGCTCCAGCCACGACAGGCCCACCTCCAGGTCGCCCCGCGGCCGATACTCCGCCCCGAAGTGGCCCTCGTAGCCCGCTTCCATGATGGCGGGCAGCAGGACACCCATGTCGACAACACCCGCATCCGGCTCGCCACGGTCGGGATAGGCAGCGATCTGCACATGCCCCAACCGGCCCCCCAACCGGTTGACCGCGTCCAGTACATCGTCGCCGACGTCGAGCACGTGGAACACGTCCACGATGACCCGGATCCGGTCCGGCACCCCGGCGGCGGCCAGTGCGTCGAGGGTGTCGATGGCCCGGGCGACCGTCCGGAGGTGGTAGCCGTCGATCGCCGCATGGGTGATGGGCTCGACCAGCACGATCAGGTCGTGCTCGGCCGCCCGATGTGCGGCGTAGGCCAGGGTTGCCCGGTAGGCCTCCTCGGCCAGCGATCCCCCGTCGGTCCGACCGGCCATGACGTGGACTGTGGGGCAACCGATGGCCGAGGCGTAGTCCATGGCCCGGTCCACATGGTCGCTGGCCTCCGCCCCACGACCGGGCACCGCCCCGAGACCGAACTCCGGGCCGGAGTGGTCGGTGTTGAGCCCCAGCATCGGTAGGCCCGTCGCCTCCAGGGCGGCCCGCACGGCGCCCCGGTCCTCGCCATAGGGCATGTGGCACTCCACGGCGTCGAAGCCCGCGATGCCGGCCGCAACGATGGCTTCAGGCAGGGGCCGGTCGGTCCACAGGAACCCCAGGTTGGCAGCGAATCGGATCACGGTCCCATCCTGACCCACCGCGCCCGCCCCGTCGGCCGGATCCACCGACCGGCGGGGTCGCTGGCAGGGTTCAGGTGCCGGGGGCGCGGTACACGGCCCCCGACGCCTTCTGCCCGGCGGCGTCGATGGTGGCCGGGGCAATCAGTGGCGTCATCTGGACCTCGACCTTGCCGCTACTGGACACGGCCAGGCTGGCCGCAGCGGCCGATGCGTCGTCCGGCATCTCGCAGATGGCAACGACGTCGTCGCTACCCCAGACGTAGTACAGGCTCTCGAGCGTTCCCCCGAGGGCGGCGATCAGGCTCGATGCCTCCTCGGCCCGGGCAGTTCCGCCCTCGGTGAGCAGCCCCTTGGCGCCGTCGGCCGTATATGAACCCTGGATCAGGTAGTGCGGCATGTTCTCGATCTCCTTCCGCCGTGCCGTCGGCCATCGACGACACCCGACCATCCCATCACGCAGACGCCGGCATCGCCAGAGCGGGCACCGCCCCAGCCGGCGGGGAGGGTTAGCGTCGGGACGTGCTGGAAGCCGGTCACCTGGGGCGTCGGAGCCTCGTCGGCTGCATCCTGTTGAGCGCCGCCCTGGGCACCGTCCATGCCTGGAGCCTCTTCATCGAACCCCTCGAAGGCCGACTCGACGTGGGCCGTGGCGCAGTGAGTGCCGTCTATTCGGTGGCCCTGGTGGCCATAACGGTGGTGGTGCTGGTCGGACACCGAGCCTTCGGCCACCTCCCCGGGCGGATCGTGGCCCTCGTGGCCACCGGCGGAGCGGTGGCCGGCCTGCTGCTCGCCGCCCGGGCGACCGACTGGTGGACGCTGCTGGTCGGCTATGGCGTGGTGTTCGGCACCGCCAACGGTCTGGGCTACGCCTTCGCCCTGCAACGGTCCGCCGAGGCCAACCCCTCGGCGACGGGACGGGCCCTCGCCCTGGTCACCGCGGCCTATGCGCTGGGAGCCGCCCTGGCGGCCATCCTGCTGGATGGACCGATCACCGGGCACGGGCCGGCCCACGGTCTCCGGGTCCTCGCCATGGTGGTGGGCGTGGCCGGTGCGACCGCGACGCTCCTGATCGGAGGTGGACGGTCGACGGCCAGCGTGGATCGTGCCGACCGAGCGACGGACTGGTCAGCGTTGAGGGGCCTGTGGGTCGCCTACGGCCTCGCCGTGCTGGCCGGCCTGATGGTGCTGGGTCACGCCGCGGCCATGGTGGACGAGGCGGGAGGTCCTGGAGGGATAACCGTGGTGGCGGCCGGTCTGGCCAGCGCCGCTGGAGGCGCCTGGATGGCCCCGATGGACGTGACGGCCCGCCGCCGACTGGTGGTCGCCCTACCCATGGCCTCGATGGCCGCACTGATGGTGGCCGGCCTCGCTCCGGGTCCGGGCGGCGGTGTGGTGACCCTGGCCATGGTCGGGGTCGTGGCGCTTGCCTACGGCGCGGTGATCGCCGTGTATCCCGCGGTGATCCACGACCGGTTCGGCGCCGATGGCTACCCCTCGGCCTACGGACGGATGTTCACCGCGTGGGGTGCCGCCGGACTGGTCGGGCCGGTGGGTGCCGGCCTCCTGTTCGAGGGGGCCGGCACCTACCGGCTGCCGATCCTGTTGGCCGCGGCGACGGCGGCCGGCTCGGGCCTGATGGCCCGGAGGTTCGCGACTTAGAAGATGGCCATCAGTCGGCGATGACGACCAGGCTAAGCACCACGGCATTGGATGCCCGGAGGAAGCCGAACGGCACCTTCTGGTAGTTCGCTCCACCCCGCAGACCAGGTCGCGCTCCCAAACCACCCTGGCGGGCCCCTCAGGCGAACAGGTCGCCGTCGAGGTACTTGGCACCCGCGTCCACTCCGAAGGTCGCCACCACCGACCCTTCACCGCGCTCGACGGCCAGCCGGATGGCCGCCACCACGTTCAGTCCGGTGGACGGACCACACAGCAGTCCCTCCTCAGCGGCCAGGCGTCGACACATGGCCAGGGCATCGTCCTGGTCCACGGTCCGGACTGCGGGAACCCGCTCCCGGTCCAGGAACGGCGGGGCGAACCCCACGCCGATGCCCTCGATGCGGTGCGACCCGCCGGTCCCCGTGGTCAACAGCGGCGACTCGGTGGGCTCGAGGGCCACGACCTCGGGTCGGCAGCCCGCCGACTCCAGACCGTCGACGGCCCCCATGAGCGCCCCACCGGTGCCGACCCCCGCACACAGGACGTCCAGCCCACCGTCCAGCGCCGTTGCCATCTCCACGCCCATCGGCGCGTAGCCGGGACGGATGTCGGCGTTGCCGAACTGGTCCGTGTACCAGGAGCCGGGTTCCTCGGCCAGGGCGTACGCCCGCTCGCGAAGCCTGGCGATCAGGTCCGGGGTGATCCCGCCACCATGGGACGGCTCGACGACGACCTCGGCGCCGTAGGCAGCCATCGACCGCAGCTTGACCGCAGCGAAGGCGTCTGAACTCACCGCCGTGAAGCCCAACCCCACCCGGGCCGCCACGTGGGCCAGGGCGGTACCGGTACTGCCGCCGGTGTACTCGACCAGCCGGTCGCCCGGCGAGACGTCACCGCGCTCGAGGGCGCCACCGACGATGGCCACGGCCATCCGGTCCTTGTAACTGCCGGTCGGGTTCCCCGACTCCAGCTTCAACCACACCTGACCGGCGCCGCTGGGCACCACGCGGGCGAGGCGCACCAGCGGCGTGGAACCGACGGGGACGGCGGCGAGCGCAGCCCGCCAGTCCACCGGACCGTCCCGGTCGGTTCCCGCCACCGGCAGGTCTCCCACCCCTGCTGGCTCGCCTAGTAGATAGCCATCAGTTCGGCGACCACGATCAGGGTGACGATGACCACGTTGACCACCCGCACGACGCCGAACGGAGCCTTGGCGAACCGTCGGCCCATGTGGGTATCCACCATGTCGGCCGGAAGGTCCTTTGCCCCACAGGCGATGTCGGCCATGCAGTCGTCCAGCCACATCACGCTCCAGAGCGAACCCAGGACCGTGAAGGCTGCCAACGACAACTGCACCCCGGAGTCCTCGAGACCCGCTCCGGCGAAGCCAAGGACGACCAGCAGCGCCGAGTGCGACAGGACGAACGGAAGAATGATCGCCCGAGCATCCGCGGCACGTATGGCTACGACGCTCGTCAACTGTTCATGATTCATGAGGGATTCCTCTCACTGGTCCACCGGACCGGTCGGTCCGCCGCCGCCGAGAGTAGGCCGCACCATGGGACCCCGACGTGGATCGACTCGGGGGTACCGTCCCGTCGTGGAACTCGAGGTGACGGCTACGGCCCGCGACGGCGCCGGAATCGCCCGCGCCGACGACGGCCGGGTGGTGTTCGTGGATGGCGCCCTCCCGGGCGAGACCGTCGAGGCCACCATCGTCCATGAGGACAAGCGGTGGTCCCGGGCCCGAATACAGCAGGTGGTCGTGGCTTCCCCCAACCGGATTGCCGTGGCGTGCCGGCACCGGCTCGACGGCTGTGGCGGATGTGACCTGCTGCACGTGAACGCCGACCACCAGGCCCCGATGAAGGCCGGGATGGCCACCGACCAGTTGGCCAGAGCCGACGTGGCGTTCCCCGAGCCGGAGATCCGACCTCTGGTCCACGATGGTGGCCGGACCACCGTGCGGGCCGCCGTGGTGGGTGGCCGGGCCGGCTACCGGGCCGCCGGGTCCCATGAAGTGGTCGTCCCACAGTCCTGTACAGCCATCGACCCGGCGGCCGAGGAGCTCCTGCTGGATGGCCGGTACGGCGATGCCATCGAGGTGACCATCCGGGTGGGCGCCCGGACCGGGGACCGTCTGGTCGTCGTGGACGGTGGAGACCCGGAGGACGTCGACGTGCCCAACGACGTGCTGGTGGTGTCCACCGACGAACTGGACGGCGGGCTGCGGGCGTGGATCCACGAGGAGGCCGGCGGCCGCCGGTGGCGCATCTCGGCCCGGTCGTTCTTCCAGAACCGGCCGGCCGGGGTGGACACCCTGGTCGACGTGGTGGGCGCCATGGTGGCCGACCTGGGTCCGGGCCCCGACGCGGCGATGGTCGATGCCTACGCCGGGGTCGGCATCTTCGCCGGAACGGTCGGCGTCGGCCGGAACGTCACGGCCGTCGAACGCGGGAAGGACTCCCTGGCCGACGCCAAGGTCAACCTGGCCGAATGCATCCACGACGGCACGGCACGCATCGCCGCCTCGACGGTGGAACGGTGGCGCCCCACCCCGTCCCCGGTGGTGGTCGCCGATCCGGCCCGGGCCGGCCTGGGCCGTGACGGCGCCCGCGTGCTGCTGGGCTGCGATCCCGACGTGTTCGTCCTCGTGGCCTGCGACCACTCGTCGTTCGCCCGCGACGCCGCCCTGCTGACCGCCGCCGGCCTGCACATGGAGCGTCTGGTGGTCGTGGACCTGTTTCCCGGGACCTCCCACGTGGAGACGGTCGGCGCCTTCGTGAGGACCTGACGGCTCGCCTCCCCGAACAGACGGTCAGGTCGGCCAGCAGTAGCCCGAGGTCGGGGCGGGTCTCCAGCCTTCGAGGAGCGAGGTCTCGTATACCTCCACGAGCAGCGGATGGCAGGTCGCCACGTCCGACGAGTGCTCGTCGCCGCAGTCGCCGCCGGGGCACGCCGACAGGTTGCCCACCAGGTCGACCTCGGCCAGGAATTCGAGGTGGTCTCCGGGGCGGACCGGACTGGCCTTCATGAAGTACTGGTGGGTGTCCAGCGTGAAGCCGGTGCACATGAAGACGTTCATGACGTCGTGCACCAGGGGTTCGACCTCGACCTCGGGCCGGCCGGTGTGGCGGGCCAGGGAGCGGGTCAGGTTGGAGTGGCAGCAGTGGTGGTAGTCGGTCCCGGTCAGCAGGTGCTGGGTGTACGGGTCGCAGCGGGTGCCGATCACGTCGTGCACCCCTGCCCCGTCGGCGTCGTAGCCGTACCAGTCCAGGGTGTCGTCGGTGATGGTGGCCAATGGCCGTAGGTGGGGCACGGTGCTCCACACCCGGTCTCCGGTCGAGACGTGGGTGCCGTGCATGGCCCGCGTCTTGCCCGACCAGAAGCGTTCGGTCAGGTCGTGGGCGTGGTGCAGGTTGAGGTCACCCACCTGGGGCCCCTCGGTGCTCACGATCCGGAACAGTCCCCCGGCCGGCACCTCGAAGGTGGCGGCCTCCCGGGGTGGGACGATCACCTCGGCGACCTTGGCCATCGAGGAGCGGGCCTCGGCAACCACAGCCGCGTCCAGCGGCGGGATGGTCTCCGGCGGGTAGCAGACGACGACCGGGGCGTCAGCCCGATCGGCAGCATCAGGCGGTGCAGGGTGGAGCGGTGCGGGCTTCATGCGCCGGACACTAGGTCCCGCTTCCGGCCAGCCGACCACCTACGCTGCGGATCATCGGCGGCCCACCATGGACTCGGCGATGGCGGGAAGGGGTGTCATGCGAGCGATGAGCGGGAACCCCGTCGTGGAACGACGGCGATGGATGGGTTGCGCGGCCCCGGTGGTCCTGATCGTCGTCTCGGTGGCCCTCACGTTGGCCGCCCGCGGTGAGGGACCGTTCGCCGGTGAGCGTGGCCTCACCATGTGGATGCACCGCAACACGCCCGGTCCCGTCGATGCGCTGGGGGGTCTGCTGAACCCACTGGTCACCGACCTGACGGCCCCACTGGTGTTCGGCGTCATCGGCCTGCTGGTCTGGTGGCGTTGGGGGCGCTATGCGGCCACCGTGCTCGGGTTGGCCGGCGCCTTCACCGCCCTGACCCGCATCGGCGACCTGGTCGAGCGTCCCCGTCCCACCGCCACCGGTGCCTGGACCGACTATCACTACGGCAATGGCGGCTACCCCAGCGGACACGTGGTGTTCACGGTGCTGGTCCTGGGCACCGTCGTCGTGCTGGCCCGTCGTCACTCGTCGCCGCTGGTGGCCCGTCGACTGGCCGTGGTCACCGTGATCCTGTCCGCCCTGACGACATGGACCCGGATCAGCAGTCTGGCCCACTGGCCCCTGGACGTGTTCGGCGGTCTGGCCATGGCATCCGCCGCCCTCTGCGGGGTGGCCTACGTCATCTCGAGACTGGATCCACTCAGCGCCGGCCACCCGCGGCTGCGCTTCGTCATCGGCCTGCCTTCCTAGCCAGCGGTGGAAGCCGGCACCTGCCGGGCGCTGGCCAACTCTCCCATGATCCAGGTCGTGGCCGGGGAGTAGACGTCGATGAACACCGCCGGTTCATCCCCCAGCACCAGGCCCCCGTGCGGCACCCCACCCGGGGCGTACCACCCGTCGCCGGGACCGATGTCGCGGGTCTCGTCGCCCACCGTGAGGCGTAGTCGGCCCTCCAGGAGCAGGCTGAACTGCTCATGGGGGTGGTCGTGCATCTCGTAGGCAGCTCCCGGCGGGTACACGGCACGGATCAGGTGCATGTGCTGCCCGGTGAGGATCTGGGCATCGATGCCGTCATCGTCCCAACGCACCCCGCCAACCTCGCTCCAGGCGAATATCCGCCGGTCGGTGACTTCGGCGCCATGCTCGTTGACGGTCGTATCGCTCACGGGGGGCTCCTTGTCAGCTCGCGTTGTCTGCGGCACACTCGCACATCCGCTGCAGGACCGGCAGCGACCAGGCGGGGTGATCCGGGACAGACCTACGCGGATGGTGCGTGCCGCCGCACCAGACAGGCTGCGACTCGTACAAGGCGTCCATGCGATGCTTCGGTCAGCTCCCATCATCGAGGAAGGCACGCCATGCGAATCACCATCACCAGCGTCTTCGTCGACGACCAGGATTCAGCCCTCGCGTTCTACACCGATGTGCTCGGCTTCCAGGTCAGACACAACGTGCCGCTGGGAGAACATGCATGGATCACCGTCGTCTCACCGACCGATCCCGATGGTCCCGAGTTGCTCCTGGAACCGGCTGCCCATCCTGCGGTGGAGCCGTACCGGGACGCTCTCGTCGGGGACGGCATCCCGTTGGCCCAGTTCGGCGTCGACGACGTCGAGGCCGAGTACGGCCGTCTCACGGCACAGGGAGTGGCGTTCACGCAACCGCCAACCGAATACGGGGACCACGTCATCGCCGTCTTCGACGATACGTGCGGCAACCTGATCATGATCCAGTCCGGCTCGTCCGCCGACTGACCACTGTCCCCCTCGTGGTGTCGGAGGGGGGACTTGAACGCCCCCGACCATGTCCCCTGGTGCCATCTCCCCATTGTTCCAGGCCGGTATGACATCAAGACCGACTCGGCCAAACCAGTTCAGGCCACCGAGGGCTACCGTCGGAGCGTGCCCGATGATCACTTCGGCGAGCGAGTCGCCGCGAGATATGACGAGTCTTTGCCGGACATGTTCCGACCCGACGTCCTCAACCCCGCCGTCGACTTCCTGGCCGAACTCGCCGGAAGCGGGCCGGTCCTTGAGTTGGGCATCGGCACCGGTCGCGTCGCCCTTCCTCTTGTCGAAAAGGGAATCTCGGTTCACGGAATCGATCTCTCACAGGCGATGGTTGAGCGGCTGTGGGCGAAGCCAGGCCGCGACGCCGTTGAGGTGACTATCGGCGACTTCGCCACCACCCAGGTCGAGGGTGATTTCTCCTTGGCCTATCTCGTTTTCAACACGATCACGAACCTCACCACCGAGGACGCCCAGGTCGAGTGCTTCGCCAACGTCGCCAGGCACCTAGAACCAGGCGGTCGGTTTGTGATCGAGAACTTCATCCCGGCGCTCCACCGACTCCAACCGGGCGAAAAGGTGGTGCCAATCCAAGTGACTCCCACCCAGCTCGATTTCGACGAATACGACGTTGTGAACCAGACCCTGGTCTCGCACCACTACCGGGTGGTCGAAGGCCAACTCGAAGTCTTGTCCACCCCTCACAGGTACGTGTGGCCCTCCGAACTCGATCTCATGGCTCGATACGCCGGCATGACGCTGAGGGAGCGTTGGGCAACTTGGACGCGTGAGCCATTCACCTCGACCAGTCCGTCGCACATCTCCGTGTGGGAGAAGACGACGTAAGGAAACAGCCAGAAGGGCGCGCCAAGGGCGTTACAGCGGTGTCGGAGGGGGGATTACAACCCTTAACCCTCGGCACCGCAGTGGGTGGGTCGTGGTGCCGCGGGCGGCTGCATGACGTCGGGAGCGTTGTGCGCTCACACCACCCGCGCCGAGGCGATCACTGACGAGCCCACTCGGCCCGTGCGACCGCCTCGTCGACCTCGGGGTCGGACCCGCCGGGGAGCTGGATGGTGACGTCGTGCA
>CAYWBE010000011.1:0-20393 GCA_964456295.1 uncultured Candidatus Nemicrothrix sp. | reverse complement strand
ACCGAGAAGGACGAGT
Source organism: uncultured Candidatus Nemicrothrix sp. (assembly GCA_964456295.1). Classification (GTDB taxonomy): domain Bacteria; phylum Actinomycetota; class Acidimicrobiia; order Acidimicrobiales; family MedAcidi-G1; genus UBA9410. Next base: position 20,377 of record CAYWBE010000011.1, on the reverse strand, counting down.
TGGGGTTGATCTCCCGGTTGCGCCGGTAGAAGCCCATGTCCATCTCGAGGCCGGTGTGCACGCCGGTCACCACCAGCGGCTCGGCGTCGTGGTCGTGGCCACCCTCGACCGCCTCGATGAGCTCGGCCATGCAGTAGCCGGCCACCGGGGCGTTCTTGAACTGGTTGCCGCTGGAGCCGATGGCCACGTAGAAGCCGTCCAGGTCGGTCCGGTCGTAGATCGGGATCCAGTCGTCGGACACGTCGTACAGGTCGACGATGCCCTTCTTCTCCGACGGGACGCCCAGCTCGGGCATGCGGCGGGCCAGGCGCAGGACCTGGGCGTTCCACTGCTCGTCGGACACCACGGTGTCGTAGTCGTCCGGGTCGTCGACCCACACCTGCGGGTCGCACGCCGGGTCCTCCGACCCGATGAGGATGTTGTTGCCCGACTCGGGGCGGACGTAGATGGCCAGGTCGGAGTCCGAGGAGTGCAGACCATCGGCCTCGAAGTCGATGCCGGCCGGCGAGGGGACGTGGTGCACCTCGTGGCGCAGGGCCTTGGTCTTGATGTTCATCGAGTCGTACACGCCGGCCATCCTGTTGATGACGAACGAGTGCGGCCCGGCCACGTTGACGACCACCGGGGCGTCGAGCTCGGTGCCGTCGGCCAGCGTGATGCCGGCCACCCGGCCCTCGGCCCGGCGGACGTCGGTGACCTCCACGTTGAAGCGGAACTCTCCACCCTTGGCCTCGGCAGCCCGCTGCAGGTTGTGGCTGGCCAACTGGGGGTCGGACACGTAGCCCGAATCCGGCGTGTACAGGGCGCCGATCAGCTCGCCCTCGGGCTCGGCCCAGAAGCGGTCGTCCTCGGGACGGCACGGCTCGCCGTGGGTGCCGTGCTCGTAGAACGGGTAGCGCTCGCGCAACTCCTCGTTGGTGAGCACCTCGTAGGGCACGCCGACCTGGTCGAACAGGGGCAGGACCTTCTCGTGGTGGCCGCCCTCCAGCATGAACAGGACGGTGCCGCTCTGCATGTACAGGGCGTGGCCCCGTTCGTCCTCGCTGTCCAGGTAGGTGGACCAGTCCTTCCAGTAGGAGAAGCCCTCGTAGGCCATGGCCACACCGTCGAAGGTCGAGTAGTGGGCGCGCACGATGGCGCACGAGTTGCTGGTCGATCCGTAGCCAGCTGCCGGCAGCTTGTCGACGTTGAGGGTTCGCCATCCCTTCTTGGACAGCTCGAAGGCGACGGCCGCGCCGATCACCCCGGCGCCGACGATGATGGCGTCGTAACGCTCGTTCTCACTCATGTCTTCACCTCTCATCAATACGTTCTGGTCATCAATTCGTTGGTCCTGCATGGGCGTGCAGCTTGAAACAGTTGTCACTTACGGGGTTCCGGGGCCCCTCGTGGGACTGCCGGAGACGGCGACCGGCAGGCTCAGCCACGCATCCGTTCGCCAGCAGGATCATACAACGGTTCCAGTTGCAGGTGGGCGGGTCGCATGTCACCGAGGATCTCGACCTCGAATCCGTCGAGGCCCGCCGATCCGTCGGCCAGGTGGGCCGGGATGTACCCCAGGGCCACGCTCCTGGCGATGTGGTGGGCGTAGCCGCCGGACGTCAGGAAGCCCACCACCTCGCCACCGTGGAACACCGGCTCGTCGTGGATGGCATCCGCGTCATCCGCGTCGATGACCAGGGTGACCAGACGGCGCTCGGGGCCCCGCTCCCGTTCGGCCCGGGCGGCCACCTTCCCGATGAAGTCGGCTGCCTTGTCGACCTTCACGAACGGGTCCATGCCGGCCTCGGCAGCCGTGAAGTCGTGGCGGAACTCCAGGTTCCACACGCCGAAGCCCTTCTCGAGGCGCAGCGACAGGAAGGCCCGCCCCCCGAACAGGGTGACGTCGAGATCCCGGCCCGTGGCCCTGCCGGACCCGGCGTCGCCGAGTCCGGCGTCCATCACCGCGATCCGCAGGGCTTCGTGGTGTTCCTCGTCGCAGTACAGCTCGTAGCCCAGCTCGCCGGTGAACGACAGGCGGGCCACCGTCACCGGTACCCCGCCGACCGTCATCTCCCGCAGGTCACGGAACCGGAGTCCGTGGTTGGAGACGTCCTCGTCGGTGAGGCGGGACAGCAGCTCGCGGGCGTCGGGGCCCGACACCTGCCAACCCATGAGTTCCTCGGACCGATCGGTCACCGTCACGCCGACGTCGTCGGTGCCGGCGGCCAGCCGGAGTTCGTGGAGCCGCTGCAGGAAGAGGCGCATGGTGATGGCCGGCATCGAACCCGAGCCGAACAGGACGAACCGGTCACCGGGCAGGCGACCGATGGTCAGGTCGGCGGCCAGGCGTCCGGCCGGGGTGAGGATCGGCGTGAGGGCAAGGCGCCCCTCTTTCGGCAGGTGGTTGGCCACGATGCCGTCCAGGAAGTCGGCGGCCCCCGGGCCCGACACCTCGTACTTGCCGAAGTTGGCGATCTCCAACAGGCCGACGCCCTCGCGTACCGCCCGGCACTCGGTGGCCACGTGGTCGAAGGCGTCGGACCGGCGGAAGGTCGGGGTCTCGACGCGGCCCGGCCCGTCGGGTGAGAACCAGAGGGCGTGCTCGAGGCCGAACGATGCGCCCCACACGGCACCTGCGGCGTCCAGGGCGTCGTACGACGGGGTGGTCCGCCAGTTGCGGGCCGCCGGGAGCTCCTCGTTGGGGTAGGTGATCATGAATCGCCGGCGGTAGTTCTCCTGGGACTTCAGGTACGTGTACTCCTTGGAGGCGAAGTTGCCGAAGCGCCCGACGTCCATGGCGTACACGTCGGCGCCCGGCTCGCCCTCGATGAGCCATTCGGCGAGGCGCAGGCCGACCCCGCCGGCCTGGCAGAAGCCGGCCATCACGGCACAGGCCACCCAGTAGTTGGGGATGCCGGGCACCGGGCCGATCAGCGGGTTGCCGTCGGGGGCGAAGGTGAATGGGCCGTTGATGACGTCGCGGATGCCGGCCGTCTCCAGGGCGGGCATCCGTCGGTAGGCCACCTCCATGCGGTCCACGAACCGTTCGAGGTCCGGGGTGAGGAGGCGCATCCCGAAGTCGGCCGGGGTGGTGTCCGGCGACCACGGCTTGCCGGCCTTCTCGTAGGTCCCGATCAGCAGGCTGTTGCCCTCCTGGCGGGTGTAGGCGTTGCCCTCGTAGTCGATGGTCACCGCGATCTCACCGTCGAAGTCGGCGATCTCGGCCAGCTCCTCGGTGATGACGAACTGGTGCTCCATGGGCAGCAGGGGATGCTCGACGCCCACCATCCGGCCCAGCTCGCGGGCCCACAGGCCGCCGCAGTTGATGACCACCTCGGCCTGGATGGTGCCCTTGTCGGTGACGACGTCCCACGAGCCGTCGGGCCGCTGGACGAGGTCCCGGACCGGGTTGTTGCGCACGATCTCGGCACCGTGGTGGATGGCCGACTGGGCGTAGGCGTTGGTCACGCCGGACGGGTCGACGTGGCCGTCGGCCGGCTCGTAGAGGGCGCCCAGGTACTCCGAGGTCTCGATCAGCGGGTTGAGCCGTTTCACCTCGTCCATGGAGATGAAGTCGGCATCCATGCCCATGTACCGGGCCTTGGCCCGCTCCAGGCGCAGGTAGTCGAGGCGTTCGGGGGTGGACGCCAGGTAGATGCCGCCGGGCCGGTGCATGCCGCACGACACGCCGGACAGTTCCTCGATCTCGTCGTACAGGGCCAGGGTGTAGGCCTGCAGGGCGGCGATGTTGGGATCCGAGTTGACGGTGTGGATCACCCCGGCGGCGTGCCAGGTCGAGCCGGCCGTCAACTGGTCGCGTTCGATGAGCATGCAGTTGGGCATGCCCATCTTGGCCAGGTGGTAGAGCACGCTGACCCCGACCACCCCACCGCCGATCACCGCGGCGTCGACTCGTGTCTTCATTTCCTTGGTTCCTCCTCGTCCCACGGCGCGCGGGACCGGACCATCAACCGTCCTAGTGGCTGTCCTAGTACCAGGCGTCCTCGGACGCGTCCTTCGTCCGCTGGATGAACTCGGCGAGCGCCTCGTCGACGTCGTCGGGCAGCGACGGCTCCTCGTAGTCGGCCAGGCGCTTCTTCCAGTCGGCGTTGGCCCGCTGGCGGGCGTCCGGCTCGCCCTCGTCGCGCCACTGCTCCCACGAGGCCGAGTCGGCGAACGTGGCCTCGTAGTAGGCGGTCTCGTAGTTGGCCAGGGTGTGGGCCGAGCCGAGGAAGTGGCTGCCCGGGCCCACCTCGTGGAAGCCGTCCATGGCGAAGCCGTTGTCGTCGGTGGCCAGGCCCTTGAACAGGTGGTGGGTCATGCCGAGGCGGTCGTTGTCCAGCACCAGCTTCTCGTAGTCCATGACCAGGCCGCCCTCCAGCCAGCCGGCGGCGTGGAGCACGAAGTTGGCGCCCGACATCATGGCCGTGGACAGTGAGGTGGCGCTCTCCTGGGCGGCCTGGGCGTCGGGCAGCTTGGCCGAGGTGAACGAGCCACCACACCGCACCGGGATGCCGAGCCGCCGGGCCAGCTGGCCCACGGCGAAGTAGGCCAGCCCGGCCTCCGGTGTACCGAAGGTCGGGGCGCCGGACCGCAATGACATGGTGGTCAGGAAGTTCCCGTAGATGGCCGGGGCGCCGGGGCGGACCAGTTGGGTGAGGGCCACGCCGACCATGGCCTCGGCGTGGGCCTGGGCCACTGCGCCGGCCGGGGTGACCGGCCCCATGGCGCCGCCCAGGATGAACGGGCAGATGACCATGCCCTGGTTGGCCGCCGCGTAGTGGCGGATCACCTCGGTGACCGGTCCGTCGAACACCAGCGGCGAGTTCACGTTGATGTTGCCCATGATCACGCAGTGGTCCTCGAGGTGGTCGGCCCCGAACACGATGCGGGCCATCTCGATGGAGTCCAGCGCCCGGTCGGGGGCGGTGATGGCCCCCAGCAACGGCTTGGTGGAGCGGCGGAGGTGGGTGGCCACCATGTCCAGGTGGCGCTTGTTGACCGGCACGTCGGTGGGCTCGCAGGTCACGAGGCCCGAATGGTGGGTGTATTCCAGGGTGTGGTTGAGGCGGACCAGCTCGTCGAAGTCGGCCATGGTGCCGTAGCGGCGGCCCCGGTCGAGGTCGCGCACGAAGGGCATGCCGTAGCCGGGGGCGAACACCGTGTGGTCGCCCCCGATGGTGACCGACCGTTCGGGGTCGCGGGCGTGCTGGACGAACTGCTTCGGGGTGGTGGCCGACACGATCGAGGTGATGAGCCCCGGGTCGAACCGGAGGCGTTGCCCGTCGACGGTGGCCCCCGCGTCGCGGAACAGCCTGATGGTCTCGTCGTCGCCCCACACCTCGATGCCGACCTCGGCCAGGATCCGGTCGGCGTGCTCGGTGATGCGGTCCAGGGCCTCCTCGTCGAGCAGGTCGTAGTAGGGGATCTTCCGTTCGAGGCGTTGGATGACGGCCTCGGCCCGCGAGCGGTCGCGCCGGCTGCGGTCGCCGCGGCGGCTCCGTCGGGCCGGGGCGGCTGTCTCGTCGGTCACCGGCGGATCCTTTCAGGTCCCGCAGTCGCCGTCACCAGATGTTCGCCAGATCGCCGTCATCGGGCATGGTCGCTGTCCCGCCGTCACCAACCCGCCTTCACCACGGTGCAGCGGGTCTCGGGGCGGGTCGCCGGCTTGACGAACCGGAGGCCCATCACGCCATGGTCGCGGCCCGCCGGGTCGACCCAGTCGCCGGCGTCGTCGGGTGGTCGGGTGGCCGACACCACGATGCGTACCGAGCCGTCCGGGCCGATGTCGGCATGCTCCCGGTCGACGTAGCCGGTGCCTGACGTGTAGTCGGCCAGGTTCTCCATCCAGTGGTTGCAGAGTTGGAAGTTCCAGTGCTGGCACTCCGGTTCGGCGAACTCCACCACCAGGGCCTCGTCGGGGGCGAGGCGCCAGTAGCCGAACTCGAAGTGGCGGTCGTCGGGTGACCCGCCGATGCGCCGGTAGTGGTCGTCGGTGAGCTGCAGGTGGTTCTCGGCGGCCATCAGGTCACGGGTCCACGCCGCGTAGTCGGCCTGGATGCCCAGCACCATCTGGGCCCCGACGGCCAGCCGGACCGCCATGTCGTCGGGCGGCGGCGGCTCGGGCTCGACGTGGTCGTCCAGGCACTGGATGGTGAGGCGGGGTCCGGCCTGGGTGGCCCGGTCGTCGTACACGACCCGGCCCATCAGCTCGCGGGTGCGGGGGACCATGGGCAGCCAGCGGGACCCGTCGCCCGGGTCGTCGGCGGCCAGCAGGAAGTCGACCGTGCCGTCGTCGCCCACCATGTCGGCCAGCTCGCAGGTGAACGGGGTGTGCGACGAGTTGGGGTTGAACGTCCCGAGGTGGTCGCGGGCGTCGACGCCGCTGGGGAATGCCCCTGCGTCGTCCGGGATAGGTGGGCTCCAGGCCGAGAGGTGCACGTAGGCGGTGCCGGGGTCGCCGGTGATCCGGTAGCGGCGGGTCGGGTCGACGGGTTGGACGATGTGGTCCTGGTTGGGGGACTGCACGCCGATGCCGCCCCTGGGGGGCGGTGGGATGACGCCGATGCGGCTGGGCGGACCCGACGGGGTGCGGCGTTCCACCCCCCGGAAGGCGGCCATGAGCAGCATGCGGACCAGGTACCGGAAGCCCTCGGAGCGGTCGACCGGGTCGCCATCGGGAGTTTCCTCGAGGACCACCTGGCCGGCGGCCTTCAGGGTGTCGCAGAAGTCGTCCCACGACGAACCGTCCAGCAGGCGCTCGGCCCGACGTGCGGCGATCCCATCCAGGTCCAGGTCCAGGTCCTCGGACTTGGGCTCGGCGTCGTCGGTCATCCCGGGGAGTCTCCCCGGTCGGTCAGCGGGACGGGGAACCGGGCCCCGTGATCGAACCGGCCACCCGGTCGGCCACCAGGGCGCCGATCTCCAGGGAGGCGGTGGCCGCCGGCGACGGGGCGTTCAGGACGTGCAACGACCGGTCGCCGTCCAGCAGGGCGAAGTCGTCCAACAGGGCGCCTCGGCGGTCCACGGCCTGGGCCCGGACCCCGGCCGGCGCCCGGGCCAGGTCGGCGCCGTCGAGGTCGGGAACCAGCCGGCGTGCGGCGGCCACGAAGCGGTGCCGGCTGAGCGACCGGACCATCTCGTCGAGGCCCGGTCGCCAGTAGCGGGCGACGAGGCGGGCCGTTCCCGGCCAGGTGGCGGTGCCCAGGAGGTCACGGACCGACAGGTCCGACCACCGGTACCCCTCGCGGGCCAGGGCCAGGACGGCGTTCGGCCCGGCGTGCACGTGGTCGTCCAGTCCCCGGGTGAGGTGCACGCCCAGGAAGGGGAACCGGGGGTCGGGGACCGGGTAGACGAGGCCCCGGACGAGGTCGGCCGACGGGCCGGTCACGTCGAGGTACTCGCCCCGGAAGGGGAGGATGCGGGCGTCGGGACGTTGTCCGGCGGCCCGGGCCACCCGGTCGGCGTGCAGGCCGGCACAGCCCACGAGGAAGCGGGCGTCCAACGGCTCCTGCTGGTCGATGTCGATCCGCCAACCGTCGGTGGTGGGGGTGGCCCGTCCGGCCCGGGTCCCGGTGCGGACCTGTCCACCGGCGGCCACCACCCGGCGGGCCAGGGCGCCGGCCACCCCGGCGAAGTCGGCCCGGCCGGTGGAGGGCACGTGGAACGCCGCGGTACACGCCACATGGGGTTCGTGTTCGCCGGCCGCGGCCGGGGTGAGTTCGGTGACGGCCACGCCGTTGGCCCGGGCCCGCTCGGCAAGGGCGGCCAGGTGGGGCACCTCGTCGTCGGTCGTGGCCACCACGAGCTTGCCGCAGCGATCGTGGGCCACGCCGTGCTCGGCGCAGAAGTCGACCATCCGGTCGCTGCCCCTGACGGCCAGCCGGGCCTTCAGGGAACCGGGCGCGTAGTAGAGGCCGGCGTGGATGACGCCGCTGTTGCGGCCCGTCTGGTGGGTGGCCACCGCGTCCTCCTTCTCGAGGACGACGACGGAGGCGCCGGGTAGGCGGGCCTGCAGGGCGTCCGCGGTGGCCAGGCCGAGGATCCCGCCGCCCACCACCACCACGTCGGTCCGCCCGGGGGAGGGGGCCGACGTGGACATGGGTCGGACGCTAGTGGTGCCCGGAACCCCGCCTGGGGGCCGGGATGCCAGTGGGCGCCTACCGGAGGGCGCCTATCGGAGCGGCCCTATCGGAGCGAGAGGGCCTCGAGCGGGTCGACGTACTCCAGGTCGAACGTCCCGGCGACGGCCCGGTCGGTGACCCTGCCGGCGCACACGTTGAGGCCGTTGCGCAGGTGCGGGTCGGCCTTCAGGGCGGCCTCGGTGCCCTTGTCGGCCAGGGCCAGGGTGAAGGGCAGGGTGGCGTTGGACAGGGCCTGGGTCGACGTCCGGGGCACGGCGCCGGGCATGTTGGCCACGCAGTAGTGGACGATGCCGTCGACCACGTAGGTGGGGTCGGTGTGGGTGGTGGCCCTGGTGGTCTCGAAGCAGCCGCCCTGGTCGACGGCCACGTCGACGATCACCGAGCCGGGTCGCATGCGCCCCAGCATGGGGCGGGTGACCAGGTGGGGGGCCTTGGCGCCCTTGACCAGCACGGCGCCGATCACCAGGTCGGCGTCGTACACCGAGGCCTCCAGTTCGGCCGTGGTGGAGAACACGGTCGTGACCCGGCCGCCGAACCGGTGGGACAGGTGCTCGAGCACGGCCGGGTTGCGGTCCAGCACGGTGACCTCGGCGCCCAGGCCGACGGCCATCTCCGCCGCGTTCTCGCCGACCACGCCGCCGCCGATGACCACCACCTTGCCGGGGCGCACGCCGGGCACGCCGCCCAGCAGGAGCCCGGCACCGCCGTGGGTGGCCTCCAGTGCGTGGGCACCGGCCTGGATGGACATGCGGCCGGCGATGGCCGACATGGGGGCCAGGAGCGGGAGGCGACCGGCGTCGTCGGTGACCGTCTCATACGCGATGCAGGTGGCGCCGCTGGCCAGCAACTCGTCGGTCTGCGGGCGGTCGGCGGCCAGGTGGAGGTAGGTGAACAGGGTGTGGTGGGGGGCGAGGCGGGCCCGCTCGGGGGCGAGGGGCTCCTTGACCTTGACGATCATCTCCGAGTCGGCGAACACGTCGTCCGCGGTGCCGGCGATGACGGCACCGACCTCCTTGTAGTCGACGTCGCTGAAGCCGGCGCCGTCGCCGGCTCCGGTCTCCACGGTGACCTTGTGGCCACGGTTCACGAGTTCGCCGGCGGTGGCCGGGGTGAGGCCGACGCGTCGCTCGGCGGTCTTGATCTCTGCGGGGACTCCGATGTCCATGGCAATGCTCCTGTCGGGCCGTCGGGGCTTGGATCGGCCGGAGGCGTCGACCCCCGTCGGGAGAACCGTACGGACGGATGCACGGCATGCGGTTGCGGAATCAGCCCCTATCGGCGATTCAAGCGCAATTCAGTTGCAGGAAACTATGCTTTCAGGCGTGGAACGAGCAGCCAATGTCCTTGATGCCGTGGATCGTGCCATCCTCGGTCACCTGCAGGAGGACGGCCGGATGGCCAACGTGGACCTGGCCGGGGCCGTCCACCTCTCGCCATCGGCCTGCCTGCGACGGGTCCGTCGCCTGGAGGAGGGGGGCTTCATCGACCGCTATGTGGCCCTGGTGGACCCGACGGTGGTGGGCCTGGACACCGACGTGTTCGTGGAGATCACCCTGACCGGGCAGGACGAGGCCACCCTGGAGGCCTTCGAGGAGGCCGTCGCCCACCGCCCGGAGGTCATGAGCTGTCACCTGATGGCCGGCGACTTCGACTACCTGGTGCACGTGGTGGTCCGGGACGTGGCCGACTACGAGGTGCTGCACCGGACCCATCTGGCCCAGCTGCCCGGGGTGGCCCGGATGGTGTCGAGCTTTGCCCTGCGGCCGATCTGCGACCGGACGGCGTATCCGCTCTAGGCGCCGACCGCCGTCTGTTCCGGGACGGTGGCCGAGCCGGCCTGCTGGATGCCGTCGACGAGCAGGTCGACGAGGAAGGCGAAGTCGGCGTCGTGGTCGCCGCGGCCCATGTTGTCGGCGTTGGCCAGCCGGCAGAACCCGTCCATGGCCGACCGCAGCGACCGGCCGGCCAGCACGGCCCGGTCGTCGTCGAGGCCGAAGCCCCGGATGACGGCCTGGATGGCCCCGAGGGACAGGCGCGCCCCGGCCCGGCGTTCCACGTCGTCGGGGTCGATGGGTAGCAGCGTCATCTCGTAGCGACCGGGAGAGCCGGTGGCCCAGCGGCGGTAGGCATCAGCGAAGGACCGCACGGCGTCGGGGCCGCTGCGCCCCAGGACCGAGTCGCGCAGCACCTCGCCGAACTCGACGGTCGTGGCGTGGGCCAGGTCGCGTCGCAGGCCGGCCAGGCCGTCCACGTGGGCGTACAACGACGGTGGGCGGACGTCGAGGTGGGCGGCCACGGCGGCCAGCGAGACGGCGTGGGGCCCGTGGTCGTCCAGCACGGTCAGGCCGGCTGCCACCACGTCGCTTCGGGCCAACCCCCGCTTGCGTGCCATGCCCCAACCCTAGTCGGGGTTGCACAGTCATAGGCAAATGTCTACGATCCATAGTCATGAGCACCAACTACACGCTGATCTCGTCCGACTGCCACGCCGGCGGCAACATGAAGGCCTACGAGGAGTATCTCTCCCCGTCGTTCCGCGAGGCCTTCGCCGACTGGCGGGGCGCCTACAGGAACCCCTTCCGCGACCTGCAGGACGACGGCCGGTCCCGCAACTGGGACCACGACCGGCGCAACGGCGACCTGGACGCCGAGGGCGTGGCCGCCGAGATCGTCTTCCCCAACACCGTCCCGCCGTTCTTCCCGACCGGTGCGCTCATCACCTACCCGGCCACCGACCGGGCCGACTACGAGCGGCGACTCGAGGGCATCCGCACCCACAACCGGTGGTTGGCCGACTTCTGTGCCGCCCACCCGGAGCGCCGGTGCGGCCTGCCCCAGGTGTTCCTGAACGACCTGGACGACACCATTGCCGACCTGGAACTGGCGGCCGCCAACGGCCACTCCAGCTTCATGCTTCCGGCGGTGCCGCCGGACTCGGGCATGCCCGGGCTGTTCCACCCGGTGTACGACCGCCTGTGGGCCGCGGTGCGCGACCTCGACCTGACCATCACCCAGCACGGCGGGTCGGGCAACCCCAGCTACGGCGACGCCCCGGCGGCCAGCCTCATGTACCTGCTGGAGGTGCCGTTCTTCGCCCACCGCAACCTGTCGCACCTGGTCATGTCGGGCGTGTTCGACCGGTTCCCGGAACTCCGCTACGTCATGACCGAACAGGGCGTGGGCTGGGTCATCGAGGACCTGCGCCGCATGGACGGCTACCACGCCCAGATGTCATCGGGCCGGGTCGGCGAGCTGGGCTTCGCCGCCGAGCTGGTGCTGTCCGACAAGCCGAGCGACTACTTCGCCCGCAACGTGTGGATCGGGGCCAGCTTCCCCAGCCCGTCGGAGGCCGAGGCCATGAAGACGGTGGGAATCGACCGGATCATGTGGGGCAGCGACTACCCGCACAACGAGAGCACGTTCCCCCACAACCGCGACCACCTGCGCCGGTCGTTCAGCGACTGGGACGAGGCCGACCTGCGGAAGATCTTCGCCGAGAACGCCTCGAAGGTGTACCGGATCGACCTGGACGCCCTGGCCCCGCTGGCCGAGCGCATCGGTCCGTCGGTGGACGAGGTGGCCACGCCGTTGGAGACCGTGCCCAAGGGCGCCTTCAGCCCCGCCTTCACCCGGCCCTGAGTCGCGCCTACTCCTGAGTCGCTCCGCCTGCGCCCCTGGCATCAGGGGTCGGCCTGACCGGCCGCTCAGGCGGTGATGCCGAAGCGCTGGAGGCCGAACGCCTCGATGGCGTTGCCCCGCATCAGCTTGTAGATCTCGCCCTCGTCGAGGCCCGCCTCGGTGCAGATCTTCGTCGCCACGTCCAGGGTGTGGGGGTAGGTCGTGTCGGCGTGGGGGAAGTCCACCTCGAAGCAGATCTGGTCCATGCCGATGACGTCCCGGTTCTTGAGGCCGGTCTCGTCGTCGAAGATGCAACCCCAGATGTGGCCCGGGATGTAGGTGCTGGGCGGCCTGGGAAGGTCGATGCCGAAGCTGGCGTCGCCCCGCTCCTCCCAGATCTTGTCCATGCGCTCGATGACGTAGGGCATCCAGCCCACCTGGCCCTCGGCGTAGGCGATCTTCAACTTCGGGAACCGGTCGAAGGTGCCCGACAGGATGTAGTCGCACATCGAGCCCATGGCGTTGGAGAACGTGATGGTGGACGACACGGCGAACGGGGCGTCCGGCGAGGTGGTCGGCATCTTGGAGCTCGACCCGATGTGCATGTTGATGATGGTGTCGGTCTCCTCGCACGCCCGGAGGAAGGGGTCCCAGAACCGGTCCTTGTCGTGGATGGACGGAAGGCCCAGGGGATAGGGGTTCTCCGAGAAGGCGACGGCGAACGAGCCCTTGTCGGCACAGCGGTGGACCTCGGCGGCCGCGGCCACCGGGTCCCACAGGGGGATCAGGGTGAGCGGGATGAGGCGGCCCCTGCCGTCGCCGGCGCACCACTCGTCGATCATCCAGTCGTTGTAGGCCTGCACGCAGAGCATGGCCAGTTCCTTGTCATCGCGCTCCAGGAAGGCCTGGCCACAGAAGCGGGGCAGCACGTTGGGGAAGCAGACCGAGACGTCGACGTGGTTCTCGTCCATGGCGGCCAGCCGGTCGGCCTGCTTCCAGCCGGCCGGGTGGATCTCGTCGAACGTGACGGGCACGACGTCCAGCTCGTCGAAGCCGGCGGCCGCCGAGAGCTTGGGGAACGGGTAGACGAGGTCGTCGTACATCCACCAGTCGCACATCTCGCCGTCCTCGACGCCCTTCTCGTAGGAGAAGACGCCGCCCTCGAAGTTGAACACGGCGGTGTCGCGCTCGACCCGGGGGCCGCGGTCGCGGTACTTCGCGGGCAGGCGGGACGTCCAGAGGTCGGGGGGTTCGACCACGTGGTCGTCGACCGAGATGATGCGGGGGATGGTCGTCATGGAGGCTCCTGGAAACTTTCTGACGGTCCGTCAGATTTGGATGTCACCCTAGCGTCGTCCCCGGCCCACCGTCGGATCGTGGACAGTGGGATGGACCGGCTGGCGATGCCGTCCGGATGGAACGGATCGGGCGTCCGGTGGTCAGACGCCGGTGCGGATCAGGTCCCGAAGCAGGGCACGGGTGGCCATGAACTCGTCGGCGCTGGTGCCGAACTCCACGGCCGAGAAGTCGGTCACCCCGGCGGCGGCCAGCGACGCCAGGCCGGCGGCCACCTCCTCCTCGGTGCCCACGATGCCCACGTCGCCCGGTCCGGCTGCACCCTCGCGGTCCAGCATGGCCCGGTACGACGGCAGCTGGCCGTAGATGGCGAAGACCTGGTCGGCGGCGGACCGCACGGCGGCCGGGTCCGACGTGACGCAGACGGGCAGGCTGCACACGATGCGGGGTGCCGGTCGGCCGGCCGCGGCGGCCGCCTCGTTCATCCGGGGCGCAATGTGGTCGGCCACGGTGTTGCGGCCCACCATCCAGAGGATGGTGCCGTCGGTGCGGTGACCGGCGACCCGAAGGACCTGCTCGCCGAGGGCGGCCACCATGACCGACGGGGTCCGGTCGGTCGGCCGCCCACCACCGAAGTGGGCGGTGAACGCCTCGCCGGCGTACGAGACCTGTCCGGAGTCCAGCAGCGGCTGGAGCACCTCGAGGTAGTCGATGAGGTGGCGGACCGGCCTGTCGAACGACAGGCCGAGCATCCCCTCGATGACCGGCCGGTGGGACAGCCCGATGCCCACCACCAGCGGGCGGTCGCCCAGGACGGCGGCCGTGGTCAGGGCCTGGCTGGCCAGGGCGGTGGGGTGGCGCTGGAAGGTCGGGATGACCGCCGTGCCGAACTCCATCAGCGGCTGGCCGTCGCCCGGGCCCACGTCGGCCAGCGATGCGAAGGAGGTGAGGGCGTCGGTCAGGCCGACCTGGGCCAGCCACCAGCCGGCGAAGCCGTCGGCGGCCGCCTGCTCGGCATGGGCCCGGAGGCGCCCGAAGTCGTCGTGGAGCAGTTCGGACGAGGCGTTCACGGAGATTCGCATAGGGGGGTTCCTGTTCTGGGTGGGGGTGGCGGGTGGCGGATGGCGGGCGGTCGGGTCAGGTGGCTTCGGCCAGGGCCTTGGCCCGGTCGGCGACCTCCTCCAGGGACGGCTGGATGCCGTCCAGGAAGGCGTCGGAACCGCCGTCGGGCAGCGGGTCGACCAGGATCGACCAGGCCATGAGGCACGAGTCGATCCGGTCGGTGATGGCCAGTGTGCCCTGGTAGAGGGCCACCGGGGCACCCGAGAGCTCGTAGACCCGTCGCCACGGCGGTTCGAAGGAGATGACCTCGGCGTACAGGTCCCGGTCGCGACGGGTGAACTCGAACCGGGCACCCACGCCGTGGGGCTCGGGGTGGCCGTCGACCACCGCACCGCCGGTGGCTTCGTCGATCAGGTCGCAGGCTGCGGCGAAGGCCACGGAGCGGGGTGTGGCGACCTCCCGCTCGGCGACGAACACCTCGTACTGCTTCCGGGGACGTGGCGGGGCGCCTGCCGGGTTGCCTGCCGGGTTGCCTGCCGGGTCGTCGTCGTGCACCGGCCGGACCGTACTGTTCGCCGATGGCCGGCTCACAGGTGGGGGAACCGCTTCTCACGCCACGGTTCCTCGTGCTCTGCCTGGCCTCCCTCGGGTACTTCACGGCCCTGGGCAGCACGTGGCCCGTCGTGCCGGCCTTCGTGGAGCACGACCTGGGTGGCGGCGGCGTGGCCGTCGGGCTGTCGGTCGGAGCCTTCGGGTTCTCGGCGGCCCTGCTCCGGCCGCTGATCGGCCCGCTGGGTGACCGGCGGGGACGACGGTTCCTGCTCGTCCTCGGGTCGGTGGGGGTCGCCACCTCCCTGCTGCTGCTCATCCCGGCCACGTCGGTGGCCATGGTGGTGGCGGCCCGCCTGGTGCTGGGGATGGGTGAGGCGGCGTTCTTCATCGGGGTCACGTCGGCCATCCAGGACCTGTCGCCGGACGACCGGCGGGGCGAGGCCACCAGCTACTTCACCGTCACCCTCTACCTGGGACTGGCCGTCGGACCGGCCATCGGCGAGTGGCTCATGGAGGCCGGAGGGGTCGACCGGGCGTTCCTGGTGGCCGCCGGGTTGGGCCTGGTGCCGGTGCTGCTGTCGGCTGCGGCTCCGGGTCGGCCCACCGATCCCCCCGAGGTGCCGTTGCTGCGATGGCGGCTCCACCGCGCCGCGCTCCGACCGGGGCTCATGCTGTTCGTGGGACTGCTGGCCTACTCGGGGTTCCTGGCCTTCACAGCCCTGCACGCCACCGACATGGGAATCGACTCGACGGGTCGGGTGTTCGCCCTGTTCGCGGCCATCGTGGTGCTGGTCCGGCTCTTCGGGGCACGGCTGCCCGACCGGTTGGGTGCGTTGACCACCACCCGTCTGTCCATGGGGTTCACCTCGGCCGGGATGCTGGTCATCGGCCTGTGGACCGAACCGACCGGCGTGGTGGTCGGCGTGGTGGTCACCGCGATCGGCCAGTGCTTCCTGTTCCCGGCGCTGTTCACCCTGGTGGTGGAACGGGCGCCCGACACCGAACGCGGCCATGCCATCGGGTCGTTCAGCGTGGCCTTCGACCTGGCCATGGCCATCGGGGGCTTCCTGGTGGGTGCCGTGGTGGCCCTCACCGACCGGCCCGGCGGCTTCGTGTTCTGCGCGGTGGTGGCCGCCCTGGCCCTGGCCCTGACCGGACCGATCCTGCAGGAAGACTGATGGTGGTCCCGGGGCAGGGGTGGTCCCCGCCGTCGCCGGGCTGGGAGGATCGCCGTCGTACGCTCGACGGGCCGGATCCGTCCAGCAGGTGACCCCGACCAGAAACGAGCAGTCCGATGGCGACCGACCAGGCGCTGGCCGACGAGATCGTCGACACCATCCGATCGTGGGTGGACCGCGACGTCATCCCCAACGTGGCCGAGTTCGAGCAGGCCGACGAGTTCCCGCAGGCCATGTTCGACCAGATGTGCGAGTTCGGCCTGTTCGGATCGACCGTCGCCCCCGAGTACGGCGGCCTGGGCCTGGACATCACCACCTACGCCCGGATCATCGAGGAACTGTCGCGGGGCTACATGTCGCTGGCCGGCATCCTCAATACCCACAAGATCGGCGTCACCATGATCGCCCGGTTCGGGACCGACGAGCAGAAGCAGCGGTTCCTGCCCCGCATGTGCGACGGCTCGTACCGGGCCGCCTTCTCGCTGTCGGAACCCGATGCGGGTAGCGACACCGGTGCCATCCGGTGCCGGGCCGAACGCGACGGCGACGAGTGGGTGGTCAACGGCACCAAGTTCTGGGTCACCAACGGCCAGCGGGCGTCGCTGGTCATGCTCATGGCCCGCACCCCGGACGACCGGATCACCTGCTTCCTGGTGGAGAAGGACCCCGGCGAGGCCTTCGGGGGGATCAGCGTCTCCAAGAAGATCGACAAGCTGGGCTACCGGGGCCTCGAGACCGTCGAGATGTCCTACGTCGACCACAGGGTGCCGCACGCCAACGTGTTGGGCGGTGACGACGGCATCGGCCACGGCCAGCAGTACGCCCTGTCGGCCCTGGAACTGGGGCGCATCAACATCGCCTCGCGGGCCGTGGGCGTGGCCCAGGCGGCCTTCGAGGCGGCCATGCGCTACGCACAGCAGCGGGAGACGTTCGGCCGGCCCATCTACGACCACCAGGCCATCGGCTTCAAGCTGGCCGAGATGGCCACCAAGCTGCAGGCGGCCCGGCTCATGACCTACGACGCGGCTCGGCGGGCCGACGAGGGCCAGCGGGTCGACATGGAGGCCGGCATGGCCAAGCTGTTCGCCTCCGAAGCGGCCTTCGAGATCGCCACGGACGCCCTGCGGATCCACGGCGGCAACGGCTACACCACCGAGTTCCCGGTGGAGCGGTACTTCCGGGACACCCCGCTGATGATCATCGGGGAGGGCACCAGCGAGATCCAGAAGATGGTGATCGCCCGCAAGCTTCGAGACCGCTACCCCGCCGAGTGAGGGGGCTCCGGTGGTCACCGACGGGGTAGGGGGCGGCGGACCCAATCCGCACCTGGTGGCCCGGATGCAGGGCCACCGGTTGTCGATCTTCGGCGAGATGTCGGCCCTGGCCGTCCGGACCGGGGCCATCAACCTGGGCCAGGGCTTCCCCGACACCGATGGGCCGGCCGAGGTCACCGCGGCGGCCGTCCAGGCCATCCGCGACGGCTTCAACCAGTACCCGCCGGACCGGGGCATCCCCGAACTCCGGCAGGCCGTCGCCGACCACCAGGCCCGCTTCTACGGCCAGCAGGTCGACCCCGACGACGTCATCGTGTCCACCGGGGCATCGGAGGCCCTCGGTGCGGCGGTCATGGCGCTCGTCGAGCCGGGGCAGGAGGTCATCGTCTTCGAGCCGTACTTCGACCTGTACGCGGCGGTCATCGAGCTGGCCGGCGGGGTGCGACGGGCCGTCACCCTGCGGGCTCCCGACTACTCGTTCGATCCGGCCGAGCTGGAGGCGGCCATCACCCCGTCCACCCGGATGATCATGGTGAACACGCCACACAACCCGACGGGCAAGGTGTTCTCCACCGCCGAGCTGGAGGTGATCGCCCGTCTGGCCGTCGCCCACGACCTGGTGGTGGTGACCGACGAGGTCTACGAGCACATGACCTATGACGGGGCCCGGCACGTCCCGCTGGCCACCCTGGACGGCATGGCCGAACGCACGGTCACCATCTCGTCGGGTGGGAAGTCGTTCGGGCTGACCGGTTGGAAGGTCGGGTGGGCACACGCCCCGACCGAGCTGGTCAACGCCGTGCACACCGTCAAGCAGCACCTGTCGTTCACCAGCGGGGCGCCGTTCCAGCGGGCCATGGTCACCGCGCTGAACCTGGGCGACGACTACTTCACCGGGTTGGCCGACGACCTCCGGGCCAGGCGGGACCTGGTTGTCGAGGGGCTGTCCTCGGTGGGGCTCACCGTGTACCCGGCGGCCGGCACCTACTACGTGACGGCCGACGTGGCGCCGCTGGGCTACGAGGACGGCATGGACTTCTGTCGCGAGCTGCCCGAACGGTGCGGCGTGGTGGCCATCCCCAACCGGGTGTTCTACGACGACGAGGAGGCGGGCCGGACCATCGTGCGGTTCGCCTACTGCAAGCGCTTCGAGGTGCTCCACGAGGCCGTCGATCGCCTGTCGCGTCTGGCGGGTTGATCCGGTGAGGCTGATTCGGTGAGGCTGGCCCGGTGAGGATCGCCGCCCTGCAGCACGACATCGTCTGGGAGGACGCGGCGGCCACCTGTGACCGGGTGGCGCCCATGATCGCCGAGGCGGCCGAGGGTGGCGCCCGGATGGTCCTGCTGACCGAGATGTTCGGGCCCGGGTTCTCGCTGGCCTCGGATCGGATCGCCGAGCCGTCGGGAGGCCCGACCGAGGAGTTCATGGCCGACCGGGCGGCGGCCCACGGGATCTGGGTGGGTGGGTCGATCCCGACCCGTGACCCCGACGACGATCCCGACGCCCTGCCGGTCAACCGGTTCCTGCTGGTCGGGCCGGACGGCACCCGCCGCCACTACGACAAGCTGCACCCGTTCACCTATGCCGACGAGCATGAGGCCTACCGGGCCGGCGACACCCCGGTGACGGTGACCGTGGATGGCGTCCGGCTGAGCCTGTTCGTCTGCTACGACCTCCGCTTCGCCAACGCCTTCTGGGACCTGGCCCACGACACCGACGCCTACCTGGTGGTCGCCAACTGGCCGGAGTCCCGCCGGGCCCACTGGAGCGCCCTGCTGCGGGCCCGGGCCATCGAGAACCAGGCCTGGGTGGTGGGCGTGAACCGGGTGGGCGAGGGCAACGGCCTGACCTACTCGGGCGACTCGGTGATCATCGACCCGGCGGGCGAGGTGGTGGCCGCCGGAGTGGACCACGCCGAGTGCGTGGTCATGGCCGACGTGGACCCGGCCCGGGTGGCCGAGGTGCGTGACGCCTTCCGGTTCCTGCCCGACCGGCGCTCCTGATGACCCGTTCGATGGTGGGCCCCCCGGCGGTCCTGGAACGGTCCCGGCTGCTGGTCGAGCCGGCCATGGCCGTCGCCGTGGACCGGCTGTGCGACGAGTTGCGCCTACCGGCCCGCTACCACCTCGGCTGGGTGGATGCCGACGGGTCGCCGTCTGTCGTCGGTTCGGGCAAGGGACTGCGACCGGCGCTGGCCGTCCTGTCGGCCGAGGCGGTGGGCGCGGACGCCGCGGTGGCCATCCCCGGTGCGGTGGCCGTGCAGCTGGTGCACGACTTCTCACTGGTCCACGACGACATCATCGACGGCGACGTGGAACGACGGCACCGACCGACGGTGTGGGCCGCCTTCGGGGTGGACGATGCGGTCATCGTCGGCGACGCCCTCCACAACCTGGCCTTCCAGGTGCTGTTGGGGGCCCCGGACGGTGTGCCTCCAGAGGGACGGATGCGGGCCACCACCCGGCTGGTGGCGGCCACCACGGCCATGATCGCCGGTCAGGCCGCCGACATGGCCTTCGACGACCTGCCCGGGGTGGACCTGGCGGCCTGCCTGGCCATGGAGGCCGACAAGACCGGCGCCCTGCTGGGCTACGCGGCGTCGGTCGGTGCCGTGCTGGCCGGGGCGCCCGACGACCAGGTCGATGCACTCGAGGTCTACGGGCAGGAGCTGGGCCTGGCCTTCCAGGCGGTGGACGACGTGCTGGGCATCTGGGGAGACCCGGCGGTGACCGGCAAGGCGGCCGGCAACGACCTACGGGAACGCAAGAAGTCGATGCCGGTGGCCCTCGTGTTGTCGGCCGGCGGCTCGGCGGCCGACGAGTTGCGGGCCATCTACGACGTGACCGGTGAGATGACCGACGCCGACGTGGCCCGGGCCGCCGCGGTCATCGAGGCGGCCGGAGGCCGGGACGGCACGGTGGCCGAGGCCCGTCGCCGCCTGGACGGGGCGCTGGCCGCCCTGGACGGCGTCGGCCTGGTGGACGCCGCGGTCGGGGAGCTGACCGGTCTGGCCCGGTTCGTGGCCGAACGCGACTTCTAGAGTCGGCGGATGCCGCCCAGGCGGACTACGGCCCGACCCTCCTCCCGGCTGGCCTCCAGATCGACCTGCCCCTCGAGCACCCACTCGTTGTGCCCCTGGGGATCGGCGATGGTCTGGACGACCGGCCAGCGGTCGGCGCCCGGGCCTCCGGAGTCGTCGAGTACGAAGAACTCGCCGCCCCGGGCGTGGCTGTCGGTGGGAAGCACCGGGTGTTCCTCCCAGTAGGGGGC
>CAYWBE010000010.1:0-20729 GCA_964456295.1 uncultured Candidatus Nemicrothrix sp. | reverse complement strand
GCACCAGGACCTCCTCCTGGCGGACCGTGCCCACCCGACACGGCACGCACTGGCCACAGGACTCGTCGCGGAAGAACTCGGCGATGCGCCGCACCGTGTCGACCATGTCGTCGCCGGTGTCGAACACCATGATCACGCCCGATCCCAGCGAGGCACCGGCCGCCCGGGTGTCCTCCAGGGTGAGCGGCATGTCCAGCGAATCGGGGCCCACGAAGCTGCCCGCCGCACCGCCCAGCATCACGGCCCGCAGTTCCCGGCCCTCGGGGAGGCCACCGGCCAGGTCGATCAGGTCGCGCAGGGTGGCGCCGAACTCCACCTCGTAGGTGCCGGGCCGGTTCACCCGGCCGCTGAGGCAGAACAACTTGGTGCCCGGCGACCGCTCGGTGCCCTCGGCCGCGTAGGCCTCGCCGCCCATGAGCACCACGGGCAGCACGTTGACCAGCGTCTCCACGTTGTTGATGGCCGTCGGTTCCCCGAACAGGCCGTGGGTGGTGGGGAACGGCGGCTTGTTGCGTGGCTCGCCCCGGTACCCCTCCAGCGAGTTGAACAGTGCCGTCTCCTCGCCACAGATGTAGGCCCCGGCACCGCTCCGCAGGTGCAGGTCGAACCGCCGGCCCGAACCGGCCACGTCGTCACCCAGCAGGCCCGCCGCGCCGGCCTCGGCGATGGCGTGGGCCAGACGGGCGGTGGCCACCGGGTACTCACCACGGATGTACAGCCACCCCTGCTCGGCTCCGATGGCCAGGCCGGCCACCGTCATGGCCTCGACCAGGGAGAACGGGTCGCCCTCCATGACCACCCGGTCCTTGAAGGTGCCCGGCTCGGACTCGTCCGCGTTGCACACCAGGTGGCGGGGTCGCCCCTCCTGGTCGGCCACGCCACGCCACTTCACCCCGGTCGGGAAGGCGGCACCGCCACGCCCCGACAGGCCCGAGGCGGTCACCTCGGCAATGACCTGGCCGGGCTCCATGGCCAGCGCGGCGTCCAGGGCCCGGTAGCCGCCATGGGCCCGGTAGTCCTCGAGGCTGGTCGGATCGACCACGCCGACGCGGGCCAACAGGCGGAGGTCGGCCGAACCGGCCTGCGGAAGGGTGACCGAGGCGGTGGAGGCCTCGCCGGCGATGGCCACGGCCACCTCGGCGGGCGTCACCGGGCCGTACCCGTCACCGTCGTCGACCGCGGTGACCGTCAGGTCGGGCGACCCGGTGCGCTGCACCATGATCGCCGGTCCCCGCTCGCACTGTCCCAGACACGGGCTGGCCTTCACGTAGTGGCCCTCGGCCCGCAGGTCGTCGATCAGGTCGACGGCTCCGAACAGGCGACAGGCCACGTCGTCGCACACGTGCACGGTGTCGTCGGCGGTCGGCGGCTCGTGGGTGAACAGGTGGTAGAAGGTGGCCACCCCGTAGGCCTCGGCCGGGGGCACCTCCAACTCGGCGCACGCATGGTCCAGACCACCGGGGCTGATCCAGCCCGCCGCCCGCTGGAGGGCATGCAGGGCCGGCAGCAGCAGGTGGCGACGCTCCCGGGTACGGGTCCGGCCGGCGTGGACCAGCCGTTCGGACTCCCGGATGGTGACCGCCCCGAAGCCGGCGATGGCCCCGGCGACGGCAGCTTTCTCGGCCTCGGTGGCCTCGTCGGTCGCCCCGAAGTAGAGGTCAGGCACGGTCCCCCACCAGATCGGCTCCGACCAGCCTGTCGATCCGGATGGCCGCTGCCTTGAACTCGGCCGTACCGGCCTTGGGGTCGACAGCGTCGCTGGTGATCTGGTTGATGTCGGTGGTCTCCGGGAAGTGGAAGGTGGTGTGACAGAGGCCGACGGCCAGGTGCTCCTCCACCTCGATGGTCATCTCGATGGACCCCCGGCGGGACGACACGGTGACCCGCTCACCATCGACCACCCCGAGTGCCTCGGCGTCGGTCGTCGAGATGGACAGGGCCTCCCCGGTCCGGATGGGCGAGGCGTAGTGCTCGGTCTGGACGCCGGTGTTGTAGGAGTCCAACGCCCGCACCGTGGTGAGCCGGAGCGGAAACTCGTCGCTCAACTCGTCCAGCGGTGGACGATCCTCCACGCAGGAGAACGGTGCCCGACGTCCCCCGACCGGGCGCTCCCAGAGGCGACCGTGCAGGAACGGGCTGCCCGGGTGGTCCTCGGTGGGGCACGGCCACTGGATGCCGCCCTCGGCCTCCAGGCGCTCCCACGACATGCCGCCGTGCATGGGCGACACGGTCCGCAACTCCTCCCAGAGCTGTTCGGGCGTGGGGCGGCCCCACCCCTCGTCGCCCATGGCCGCCGCCAGGTCGTTGATGATCCCGACCTCCTGACGTGCCTCGCCGGGAGGCGGCACGGCGGCCCGCATCCGCTGGACCCGTCGCTCGCTGTTGGTGGCCGTCCCGTCGGATTCGGCCCAGCCCAGGGCCGCCGGGAACACCACGTCGGCCATCTCGGCGGTCCGGGTCATGAAGACGTCCTGGACGACCAGCATGTCGAGGCGCTCCAGCATCGCCCGGGCGTGGGTGGCATCGGCCTCCGAGTCCACCGGGTTCTCCCCGATGCAGTAGACGGCCTTGAGCTCGTCACGCCCCATGGCCTCGAACATCTGGGTCAGGTTCCAGCCGATCTCCGGCGGGATGGTGCAGTCCCACGCCGCCTCGAACTTGGCCCGGGCCTCGTCGTCGACGACATCCTGGAACCCGGCCAGCTTGTTGGGCAGGGCTCCCATGTCGCCACCGCCCTGGACGTTGTTCTGGCCACGGAGCGGCACCAGGCCCGAACCGGGACGACCGACGTGCCCGGTCAGCAACGACAGGTTGCACAGGGACTGGACGTTGTCGACGCCGGTGTGGTGTTCGGTGATGCCCAGCGTCCAGCAGATCTGGGCCGTATCGGCCGTCGCGTAGGCGTGGGCGAGGTCCCGGATGGCCTCGGCGGGCACGCCGGTCACCTCCGAGGTGTGCTCGAGGGTCCATGGTTCGACGAAGGCCACGAACTCCTCGTAGCCCGTGGTGGCGTTGGCGATGAACTCGTCGTCGGTCAGGCCGGCAGCGATGATCTCCCGGGCCACGCCGTGGGCCAGGCCGATGTCGGTTCCGACGTTCAGGCCCAGCCAGTGGTCGGCGAACTTGGCCGTACTGGTACGGCGCGGGTCGACGGCCCACATGCGGGCCCCGTTGGCCACGCCCCTCAGGGCGTGGTGGAAGAAGATGGGGTGCGCGTTGCGCGCGTTGGAACCCCACATGACGATGACGTCGACCTCCTCGATCTCTTCATACGAGGAGGTGCCACCGCCGGCTCCGAAGACCGTCGCCAGACCGACGACGCTGGGAGCGTGTCAAGTTCGATTACAGCTGTCGATGTTGTTCGAGCCGATGACCCGACGGGCGAACCGCTGGGCGGCGTAGTTCACCTCGTTGGTGGTCTTCGAGCAACTGAACATGCCGAAGGCCGTCGGGCCGTGGGCGTCGACCACGGAACCGAACCCGGTGGCGGCCCGTTCGAGGGCCTCCTTCCAGGTCGCCTCGCGGAGGACGCCGTCGTCCCGGACCATCGGGGTCGTCAGGCGCTTGCTCATGTGTTCCCCACTGGTGGTCGGCGGCCGGACACCGTCGTCCGGTCCGGACGGGCGGACCGCGGTGGATCCGTCCGACGGGGCCGGAACCTATCGCACTTCCGAACCCACTGGAGTTTCCTATCAGTAGATCAGCGTCCCTGCCAGTGGGGATCCCTGCCCTCGGAAAAGGCCCGGGGGCCCTCGAGGGCATCCTCGGAGGCCAGCATCGCCTCATACGGCCCCAGATCGCCGGATCGGAGGTGGGCGAAGGCCTCGTCCAGCGACCGGTGACCGGTGGCCCGGTCGATGGCCATCACCGCCTCCACGGCCAGCGGCGCGGCCCCGGCGATCCGATGGGCCAGTTCGCGTGCCGCCCCGGCCAGCTCGTCGCCCGGCACCACCCGGTTGACCAGGCCCCAACGCTCGGCCTCGGCAGCATCCAGGCGGCGCTGCCCGAAGAGCACCTCATTGGCCACCACCGGCGGCAGTTGCCGGGGCAGGCGGATGGCGCCGGCGTCCGGGATGATGCCCAGGCCGGTCTCGGGCAGGAAGAAGGTGGCATGGTCGGCGGCCACCACGAACTCGGCGGCCATGGCCAGCTCGAAGCCGCCACCCACGGCCATGCCGTTCACCGCGCAGACCACCGGCTTGTTGCGGTCCGGGAGCTCGCAGAAGCCCCCGAAGCCACCCTCTCCGTAGTCGGCCTCGAAGTCCTCGCCCTCGGCCGCCGCACCCAGGTCCCAACCGGCCGAGAAGAACCGCTCGCCGGCACCGGTCAGCACCGCCACCCGGAGGGCCGGATCGTCACGGAAGGCGGCGAACACCCGGCTCAGCTCGCGGCTGGTCGCCGCGTCGATGGCGTTGGCCTTCGGTCGATCCAGCACCACGTCGAGCACCGGCCCATCGACGGTGGTCCTGACCACTCCCGTCTCACTCATGTCGGGAACCTCCTCGGCTCACGCCGGCTCGCCCGGAAGGGCGCAGGTGACCAACGCGTCCACCACGGTGGCACCTCCGGGCGCGGCCAGCAACGGGTTGACCTCGACCTCCACCAGACCCTCGGTGCCGGTGGCCGCGCCGGCCAGGGCCAGCACGGCATCGACGACGGCATCCACATCGGCGCCGGGACGACCACGGTGGCCGTCCAGCAGCGGCCAGATGGCCAACGACCGGAGGGCGGCCCGCACGTCGTCGTCGGACACCGGCAGCAGCAGGCTCCGGGTGTCGGCCAGCACCTCGACCAGCGTTCCCCCGGCCCCCATGGTCAGGAGCCACCCCACGGGATCCTCGAGTCGGACGGTGACCAGCAACTCGGCCACCGAACCGGCGACGTGGGCCTCCACCAGCACGTGGGCACCATCCCCGGCATCGGCCACCCGCTGGGCCACGCCAGCCACCGCGTCACGGTCCACCAGGTCGAGGGCCACGCCTCCGGCGTCCGTCTTGTGCGTCGAACCGACCGCCTTGACCACCACCGGGAAGCCGATCCCCGCGGCGGCCTCCGCGGCGGCGGCCACCGTGACCAGCGAACGGGCCGGCACGGGCACCCCGTGGCCGGCCAGGAGGTCCAGGGCATCGGCCTCGGCCAGCACCTGCCGGGGCCCGCCCACCGCCTCGACCCGCTCCGGTGCCGGTGCATCCACCCGACGCCCCCACCAGGCGGCAGCCTCCAGGCCCACCAGCGCCTCGTCGATGCCCCGGACCGGCACCAGGCCCAGGTCCACCGCCGCGGCCTCCACGGCCACCGGGAGGTTCTCGGCCATCGAGGCGGCCACGATCCCCGGCGTCCCGGTCGCCGCACGCGCCGCGCCGAAGGCCTCCAGCGTCGGCCACCAGGTGGCGTCGTCGAGGCCCCGCTCCGGATCCGACGAGGGGAAGTCCAGGACCAGCACCGCGGCGTCGGGGCCCGACCCGGGAGCCGGGTCGGGCTCGATGGCCGCGGTGAAGGTGGCCGTCAGACGGTCGAGGTCCCCCCAGATGAAGGTGTGGTAGTCGAACGGGTTCGACACCGACACCAGGTCGGCCTCGGCCCCTCCCCCGAGGGCGGCCCGGACCCGTCCGACCCGGCCGTCGTCGAAGGCCGGCAGCACCAGGTCCAGGTCCTCGCAGCGATCGGCCACGATCGAGGCCTCCCCGCCGGAACAGCTCAGGCTCACGATCCGGTTCCCGCCCAGGGCCCCCAGGCGGTCCAGGACGTGCAGCGTGTCGAGCAGTTCAGGGACCGACCGGACGCGACGGACCCCCACCCGCTCGAACAACGCCCGGTAGGCGTCGTCGCTACCCACCATCGACGAGGTGTGGGAGGCCGCGATCTCCGCTCCCCGGGCCGACGACCCCGTCTTGAGGGCCACCACCGGCACGCCCCGGGCCGAGGCCCGGCGACAGGCCCCGACGAACCGGGGTACGTCGTGGAGCGCCTCGACGTGCAGGCCCACCGCGGTGACCGCCGGGTCGTCGACCAGGGCATCGAGGCACTCCTCGATGCCCACGTCGGCCTGGTTCCCCAGGGTCAGCACGTGGGCGATGGGCATCGGTCGGGTCTGCAGGGTCAGGTCCAGGCCGATGTTCCCGCTCTGGGTCACCAGGGCCACGCCCCCGTCCACCCGTCGGAGTCCCTGCTGGTCGGGCCACAGGGCGGCCCCGGCAACAGCCGACACCGTGCCGTAGCAGTTGGGACCCACCACGGGCATGTCACCGGCAGCCTCCGAGAGCGCCTCCTGGAGAGCCATCCCCTCCGGTCCGGCCTCCGCGAAGCCCGATGCGTAGCAGACCGCCGCCCCGGCGCCCATGGCCGCCAGGGACCCGACCACCTCCACGGTGGCCTTCCGGTTCACGGCCACCAGGGCGGCGTCGGGGGCGGCAGGAAGGTCCTCGACGGTGGGAACGCACGGCACTCCGGCCATCTCCGACCGGGTGGGGTGCACGGCCCACAGGTCGCCCCCGAAGCCCAGGCGACGACACTGCTCGATGGCCGTCTCGGCCGGGTGCCCGCCGATCAGGGCGAGCGACCGGGGCACCAGCAGGCGGGCCAGGCGGCTCACCGGCCGCTCGAAAGACCCACCCACCTCCCGGCCAGCGGACCGGTCGTCGGTTTCCACGATGTCCGCGCCGACCCCGGGTCAGGCGCCGAGGGGTCGGAGCATCTCGCGGCTCACGATGTGGCGCTGGATCTCGCTGGTGCCGTCCCAGATGCGATCCACCCGTGCATCGCGCCAGATCCGCTCCAGGGGCAGCTCGTCCATGAGGCCCATGCCGCCCAGGATCTGGATGGCCTCGTCGGACACGAACTGGAGCATCTCGGTCGACGAGATCTTGGCCATGGCGGCATCGCCGTCGGCCATGGCGTCCCGGTCCATGAGCCAGGCCGCCCGGTACGTCATGAGCTCGGCCTCGATCAGCCTGGTCCGCATGTCGGCCAGTTTGAACGAGACCCCCTGGAACTTCCCGATCTTCTGGCCGAACTGCTCACGGGACGCCGCCCAGTCCAGCGCCACCGAGAGTGCCCGGTCGGCCCGTCCCAGGCACACCGCGGCGACCTGGAGGCGGGTGGCGCCCAGCCACTCGTTGGCCACGTCGAAGCCCCGGTGCTCGGTGCCCAGCACCGCCGATGCCGGCACCCGGCAGTCGTCGAAGTTCAGGATGCAGTTGTGGTAGCCCCGGTTGGACACCGACCGGTAGCCCTCGGCCACCTCGAGGCCCGGGGTGTCGTGGTCGACCAGGAACGAGGTGATCAGCTTCTTGGGCCCCCGGGGCGTGTCCTCCTCACCGGTCGCCGCGAAGAGGATGGTGTAGTCGGCCAGGTCGGCATGGCTGATGAAGTGCTTGGTGCCGTTGATCACGTAGTCGCCACCGTCGCGCACCGCCCGGCACGTCATGCCCCGCACGTCGGACCCGGCATCGGGCTCGCTCATGGCCAGGCAGTCCACCCGCTCGCCGCGGATGGTGGGCAGCAGGTACTCCTCGATCTGGTCGCCCACGCACGCCTGGAGGATGTTGGAAGGGCGGGCCACCACGTAGTGGAGGGCGTACTGGGTCCAGCCGAAGGCCCGGTCGACCAGCGCCATGGTCAGGTTGTCGAGGCCCCCTCCCCCCAGTTCGGCGGGCATGTTGGCGGCGTAGATGCCGGCGGCCAGGGCCCGGTCGCGGATCTGGACCACCAGCTCGGGCGGCACGTCACCCAGTCGCTCCACCTCCTCCTCGTGGGGCACCAGCTCGCGCTCGGTGAAGGCCCGGACGGTGTCGACCACCATCTCCTGCTCGTCGGTCAGTGCAAAGTCCATCGGAGTCCCTCCGGATCAGCCCGGGATGTTCATGACCCGTCCCACCTGGGGTGGGACGGGAAGGTCGGCATGGGCCTCGGCGACGGCGGCCAGGGCGGCCGCCGGGCCGGGCAGGATCGGGGCGGTGGTCCCGGCCCCGGTGTCGACGTGGAGCAGCATCTGTTCGGTGGTGCACAGCAGGTCGCCGGTGGCGCCGTCGGCTCCGACCGAATACATGCTGTGGAAGAAGTGCAGGCGCTTGGCGTCCACCCCCAGCACCTGGGTGGTGAACCGCAGGGGCTGGCCGAGGGACGCCTCCTTCACGTAGTTGAGGTGGGTCTCCACGGTGAAGAACGTGTTGCCGGCTGCCCGGTAGTCCTCGTCGATGCCCACGTACCGGAACAGCTTGTCGCTGGCCCAGCCGAAGGCCGTGAGGAAGGCCCACTCCGACATGTGGTCGTTGTAGTCCACCCAATCGGGCTCCACCACCGCGTCGTAGACGGCCAGCGGCGCCGCCACCTCGTCGCCGACCGACCAGCACGGACCCGAGCCGGCCTCGTGGATCCGGGCCTCGCGTTCAGCGACCAGCCGACCGGCCCCCAGGTCCAGGGGTCGTAGCGACCGCATCACGGCCAGGACGTAGTCGTCGCGGAGGCGCTCCAGTTCGGCGATGGACCGACCCTCGGCCTGCTCCTCGCACCCCCCGGCCATGGCCTCGACGAGTTCGTCGGTCAGCTCCGGGGCCTCCAACTTCGTCCACGGGAGCTTGAGGGCCGGGCCGAACTGGCGGAGCATGTGGCGCATGCCCTGCTCGCCACCGGCCAGGTGGAAGGTCAGGTTGGTGCCCATGCCGGCCCACCGCAGCCCGGGGCCGTAGTTGACGGCGTCGTCCAGTTCCCGGGTGGTGGCCACACCGTCGTTGACCAGGTGGAGGACCTCCCGCCACAGGGCCTCCTGGAGGCGGTCCGACAGGTAGCCCTCGATCTCGTTGCGAACCACCAGCGGATGCATGACCAGGTCGTCGTAGTGGGCCGTCGCCGCATCCATGGCGGCTGCCGACGTCTGCTCACCGGCCACGATCTCGACCAGCGGCAGCAGGTACACCGGGTTGAACGGGTGCCCGATGAGGATCCGCTCCGGATGGTCGCAGCCCTCCTGGAGGTTGGTGGGCAGCAGCCCCGACGAGCTGGAGGCGATGACCACCTCGGGGCCCGAGTGGGTGGCCAGGGTCTGGAGCAGGGGCCGCTTGACGGCCTCGTTCTCCGGGGCGCTCTCCTGGATCCAGTCCACCCGGCCGGCCAGATCCTCGACGCTGTCGGCCCACGCCAGGCGGGACGGATCGGCCCCGGGGAACAGGCCCAGCTTCACCGCTGACGGCCAGGCCCGGGCCACCGCAGCCCGCAGGCGTTCCTCAGCGCCCGGCGCCGGATCCCAGGCCACCACGTCATGGCCGCGGGCCAGCACCCGGACGGTCCACCCGGCACCGATGACGCCGGTGCCCACCACGCCGACCGTCCGCACGGCGGCAGCCACGATCAGTGCCTCAGCCGAGCCGGAGGGTCTGGCGGGCGTCGGCCGGCGACTGGACCCGGGCCCCCATCAACTCGACGATCCGGATGGCCTTCTCCACCAGCTGGGCGTTGGTGGCCAGCACCCCCCGCTCCAGGTAGAGGTTGTCCTCGAGGCCCACCCGCACGTGCCCGCCCAGCATCACCGACTGGGCCACCATCGGCATCTGCATGGCCCCCAGGCCGAACGACGTGAACTCGGCCTCATCGGGCAGCCGGTTCACCATGGCCTGCAGGATCCCCACGTCCAGCGGCGTGCCGTAGGGAATCGACAGGCAGAGCTGGATCCAGTACGGGGCGTCGATCAGGCCCTCGGCGATCATCGTCTCGGCGAACCACAGGTTGCCGGTGTCGAACACCTCCAGTTCGGGTCGCACGCCCAACTCCCGGACCCGTTCGGCCATGATCCGCAGCATCGCCGGGGTCGACACGTAGACCTCGTTGTGGTCGCCGAAGTTCAGCGATCCGCAGTCCATCGAGCAGATGTCGGGGCGGATGGCCTCCACGTGGGCCAGGCGCTCCAGGCCGCCGACCAGGTCGGTGCCGGGCTGGAAGTCCATCGGTGCGTCGTCCGGACCGATGTTGAGGTCACCGCCCATACCGGCCGTCAGGTTGACCACCACGTCGGTGTTCACCTCGCGGATGCGGTCCACCACCTCGCGGTAGAGGTCGACGGTCCGGGTGCCCTTCCCGGTGTCGAGGTCGCGTACGTGGCAGTGGACGATGGCCGCACCGGCCGAAGCAGCGTCCAGCGCCGAGGACGCGATCTGCTCCGGTGTCACCGGTACGTGCTCGCTCCGGCCGGTGGTGTCGCCCGAGCCGGTCACGGCACACGAGATGATCACGTCACGGTTCATGGATCGGGTCACGATGCCCTCCAGTTCTCAGTCGGATTCGCAGTCGGATTCGCAGGCGGCCCGCCCTCACGGGGCGGCCCCATTGTCCCGGGAACGGGCCTTGCGTAGGCTGCCCCCGGCCCGGACCACCCTCCCCGATGGGGATAGGGGGGACCCGGTCCGTCCCAGAATCCGCGCAGGCTACCCCGCCGTCCGTACCACAGGTACCGGCGTCGGCGTGCCGAAGGAGCACCCATGAAGATCCTGTTCGCAGACGCCCTACCCGAGGCACACATCGACCTCCTGAGGGACCGGGGCGACGAGTGCACCGTCTCCCCCGAGTTGGATGCCGACGACATCCCCGAGGCCATCGGGGGCTACGACGTGCTGGTCGTCCGGAGCACGAAGGTCACCGCCGAGGCCATCAGCCGTTCCGACCGTCTCGGCCTGATCGTGCGGTCCGGTGCCGGGACCAACACCATCGACTGCCAGGCGGCGGCCGATGCCGGCATCTACGTGTGCAACGTGCCGGGCACCAACTCGATCGCCGTGGCCGAGCTGACCCTCGGCCTGCTGCTGGCCGTGGACCGCCACATCCCGGCGGCCACCGGCGACCTCAAGACCGGCACGTGGAACAAGAAGGGCTACTCGAAGGCCGACGGCCTGATGGGCAAGACCTTCGGCGTGGTCGGCGTGGGCGAGATCGGCCTGGCCGCCGCCGAGCGGGCCCGCTCGTTCGGCATGACGGTGGTCGCCGAGCGCAAGGCCGACCGGCGCCCCGACGTGGAGGCCCGCATCCGGTCCATCGGGATCCGTCTCGTCGAGGGGCTCGACGAGCTGGTGGCCGAGTCCGACATCGTCTCCATCCACGTGCCCGGCGGCGCGTCGACCGAGAACCTGGTCGATGAGCGCCTCCTGGACCTGATGAAGCCCGGAGCCATCCTGATCAACACCAGCCGGGGCGAGGTCGTCGACGAGCAGGCGCTCATCGCGGCGATGGACGACAAGGGCATCCGGGCCGGCCTGGACGTCTTCCGCGACGAACCGGGCGGTGGCACCGGGGAGTTCACCTCGGCGCTGGCCGCCCACCCCAACGTGGTCGGAACCCACCACATCGGGGCATCCACCCAGCAGGCCCAGGACGCCACCTCGGCCGGCACGGTGGACGTGATCGAGGCCTACCGGGCCGGTGATCCGACGAACTGCGTGAACGTGGTCCGGACCCGGGTCGGATCGGTCACCATCACCATCCGGCACTTCGACCGGGTGGGCGTGCTGGCCGCCGCGCTGCAGGTCCTGCGTCGGGCCGACATCAACGTCCAGACCATGGCCAACAAGGTCTTCCAGGGATCCAACGCCGCCATGGCCATCATCGACGTGGTCGGCGACGTCACCGACGCGGTGACCGACGAGCTGGCCGGCCTGGACAACGTGATCCAGGTCCAGACCACCGCCCGCGACGAGTAGGGCCGACCGGTGAGCGTGCTTCGCCCCTTCCCGGGGCTGGTCGTCGACCCCGAATGGGCCGACCGGGTCACCACCGGCCCCTACGACGCCTACACGGCGGTCGAACGTGTGGCCATCGCCGAGTCCAACCCGTACAGCTTCCTGAACGTCACCCGTTCCCAGGAGGACGTACCGGTTGAATGGCGCGACGACGTGGACTGGCTGATCGGCCAGTGTGCCGAGTCGATGCAGCGGATCTACGACGCGGGTGCCTACCGGTCCCACGACGAGCCGACCCTCTTCCTGTACCGACTGGAAGCCGACGGCCACGTCCAGACCGGCGTCATGGGACTGGTGCCGGTGACCGAACCGGGCGACCGGCGGGTGCTGCGGCACGAGGCGGTGCGACCCGGCCGGGCCGACCTGCTGACCCGGCACCTGCTGGAGGTCGGCATGTCGTCCAGCCCCATCTCGCTCACCTACCGGACCGACGACGGCCTGGACGCCGCCATCGCCGCAGGCTGTGCCTCCGAGCCGGTGCTGGAGGCCGACGGTGACGGCATCCACCAGACGGTCTGGGCACTGTCCGGCGAGGCTGCCCAGCCGCTGGTGGCCGCCATGGGCGACCGACCGCTGTACGTCACCGACGGCCACCACCGCCTGGCCGCCGCGGTCGAGGCCCGGCACCGGAACCCGGGGATCGACGACGACCACCCGCTGCAGTGGACCCAGGCCGTGCTGTTCCCCGATGCCGAGATGCAGGTCCTGGCCGCCCACCGCCGGGTCGGCGACCGGGCCGGTCGATCGGCCGACGAGCTCATCGACGCCCTCGCCGACATCGGCCCGCTGACACCCTGTGCCGACGCGGACGGAGCCCGACCCGACGGCCCCGGGGCGATCGGCGTGTACGTCGGTGGCCGATGGTTCTCCATGGACCTGCCAGCCGCGTCGGGAACCCGGGCCGTGGACCTCCTTGACGTGTCCCGACTCCAGGACACGATCCTGGCCCCGGTGCTGGCCGTCTCCGATCCGGGGTCGGACCCACTGATCGACTACGTACCCGAACCGGTGGGAATCGACTCACTGGTCCAGCGGTGCGACGCCGACCAGCGGATCGGCTTCATCCTGCATCCCACGTCGGTGGCCGAGATGATGGCCGTGGCCGACGAGGACGGGCTCATGCCCCCCAAGTCGTCCTACTTCGAGCCCAAGCCCCGATCCGGCGTGTTCGTCCGCCGTCTGGACCGCGAGGGTGCGGTCACCTGACCGGACCGGTGATGCCGTGCCCATGACCCCGCACCCATGATGGAGGCGACCGTCCGACGGGCGGTGCTGCAGTTCCCGGTCGACGGGCAGCGCCGCTGGCTCTCCTTCAGGGCCCCGAGGCGGGTCATCGTGGCCGACGAGCTGCGCGACGTCGCGGCGGCCATGACGGCGGCCGAGCAGGCGGCGGCCGACGGCCACTGGGTGGTCGGCATGGTGTCCTACGACGCAGGCCCGGCCTTCGACGACGCCATCCGGGCCGCCCGGCTCCGCCGCTGCCCCCTGGTGTCCTTCGGGGTGTTCGACGCCCCCCGCCCGTCCGGTGGTGGGCCCGATGGTCGGCCCACGGCCACCGGTGGCTACCACGTCGGCCCGTGGGTCCCGAACCGGTCCCGTCCGGCCTACCTCACGTCGGTGCGGACCATCCGGGAGTTGATCGCGGCCGGTGAGACCTACCAGGTCAACCACACGCTCCGACTCAGGTCGCCGTTCAGCGGCGACCCGCTGGGCCTGTTCGCCGACCTGGTAAGGGCCCAGCGGGCCGACCACGCCGCCTACCTGGACCTGGGCGACCGGGCCGTCTGTTCGGCCTCGCCGGAGCTGTTCGTCAGGCGGCAGGGTCGGACGCTCACCTCCCGGCCCATGAAGGGCACCATCGGGCGCCACCCCGACCCCGTGTTCGATGCCCTGGCCGCCACCCACCTGGCGCGGTCCGAGAAGGACCTGGCCGAGAACACGATGATCGTGGACATGGTCCGCAACGACCTGGGCCGGTTGGCCGACCCCGGTTCGGTCCGGGTCCCGGCCCTGCACACCGTCGAGACCTACCCCACGCTGCACACCATGACGTCCACCGTGATGGCCGACACCGATGCCGGGCTGGCCGAGACGTTCGCCGCCCTGTTCCCCGCGGCATCCATCACCGGTGCTCCGAAGGTCCGGACCACCGAGATCATCGAGGCCCTGGAGGGCGACGGTCGCGGGATCTACACCGGTGCGGTGGGGGCCATCGCCCCCGACGGGACCATGGAGTTCAACATCGCCATCCGAACGGTCTGGGTCGACCGGGGCCGCGGCACCGCCGAGTACGGCGTGGGCGGCGGCATCGTCTGGGACTCGGACCCCGACGAGGAGTGGACCGAGGTGGAGCACAAGAGCCGGGTGCTGGGGCGGGCCCGGTCCGACTTCCGCCTCCTGGAGACGATGGCCTGGACCCCCGGAGACGGCGTCCTGCTACGGGACCGGCACGTGGACCGGATGGCCGCCTCAGCGACCCACTTCGGGTTCGAGTTCGACGCCGCCGGGGTGGACGACCTGCTGGACGGCGTGCCCGACCGGGCGACCGGGCCGTCGACGCTCCGCCTCCTGGGCGCCCCGGACGGCACCCTGGACCTGGAGGTCCACCCGGCGCCCGAGCCGGCCGCCGAACTGTGGGAGGTACCGGTCGACGCCGTGCCCGTCCCCACCGGCCACGAATTCCTGTTCCACAAGACCACCGTGCGGGAGGTCCACGACGACGCCCGGGCCCGGTTCCCCGGCGCCCCCGACGTCATCCTGTGCAACGAGGTCGGCGAGGTCACCGAGACGACCATCGGCAACCTGGTGCTGGACCTCGACGGCCGGATGGTGACACCACCGGTGTCCAGCGGACTGCTGGCCGGCACCTTCCGGGCCCAGTTGCTGGCCGACGGAACGGTCACCGAACAGGTGGTGGTCCGGGTCGACCTGGGACGGGCCGACGCGGTGTGGATGGTCAACTCGGTCCGCGGCTGGGTCCCGGTCATCCCGAGGGTCGACCGGACGGCGGTCAGTTCCGGCGGCGGCGAACCTCTTCGGTGATGGCCGGGATGACCTGATGCAGGTCCCCGATCACCGCATGCCCGGCCCGGGTGACCATGTTGGCCTCCTGGTCGGTGTTGATGGCCAGGATGTTCTTGGCTGCCATGGCCCCCACCCAGTGCTGGATGGCGCCCGAGATGCCACTGGCGATGTAGATCTCCGGAGCGATCCGGGTTCCGGTCTGGCCGACCTGGTCGCTGTGGGGTCGCCACCCGTTGTTGGTCACCGCACGGG
Source organism: uncultured Candidatus Nemicrothrix sp. (assembly GCA_964456295.1). GTDB lineage: Bacteria > Actinomycetota > Acidimicrobiia > Acidimicrobiales > MedAcidi-G1 > UBA9410. The sequence continues at coordinate 5,733 of CAYWBE010000010.1, read as the reverse complement.
AGCACCCGACCACGCCGCCCAACTCGGCGGCCAACTCCTCCAGGGGAGCAAAGGCCTCGGCTGATCCGACGCCACGTCCACCGCCCACCACCACCGGTGCGGTGGACAGGGTGATGCCCCTGGTCAGCACCACCCGGTCAGCCACCACGGTACGGCCCAGGACGTCGTCCAGTTCCGGGCTGAAGGCAGCCATGGTGCCGGCCGCCGGCACGTCGGCGGCCACCGCCTCCACGGCGTGGTGGGCCACCGTCACCAGGTTGACCTCGGCGGCCAGGGTGGTGTCCTCGAGCAGTGAACCGCCCCACTGGACGCGGGTCATGGCCCAGTTTCCCGAACCGTCGCCCGTCGGGTCGATGCTCCGGCAATTGGCCACGAACGGCTGGTCCAGGCGGGCGGCCACCTGGGCGACCACCTCGTTGCCCCGGTCCGTTCCACAGGCCACCACGGCCGACGCGCCGGTACTGCGAACCAGTTGGGCCACCGTCTCTCCCCACGCCTCGGGGCCGAAGTCGGTCAACAGCGGGTGACCGGCCACGTGGACGGTGGCCGCGCCGTGGGCACCCAGGTCGGCGGCCGCCTGCTCGGCCCCCTCGCCGATGACCACCGCAGTCAGGTCCAGGCCGGCAGCAGCGGCCAGCGGACGGGCGAAGGTCAGGGCCTCCAGCGAGGCCTCGGCCAGGGTCCCCCGGTCGTGGTCGCAGACGACGAGCAGGCTCATGCGAGCACCCCCAGTTCCTCGAGCAGGTCCACGACCGCCGGGGCGGCCTCCGGACCGGTGCCCAGGATCACCGTCTCGCTGATCTGCTCCACCGGGCGGTGCAGCCGGACACGCGTCTGGCCACCGGTCGCGGCGGTCCGCTCGTCGGTGGCCACCACGGCCTTCTTGGAGGCCAGCCGGCCCTTCATGGTCGGGTACCGCGGGAGGTTGATTCCCTCCTTCACGCCGAGCACGGCCGGCATGGGCACCTCGTAGACCTCGAAGCCACCGTCGATCTCCCGACGGGCCGACACCACACCGGACCCCTCGGCAGCCCCGTCAGCCGGGACGTCGATGCCCTTGATGCCGTTCACGATGGGTCGGTCCAGGTGGTTGGCCACCCGGACCCCGACCTGGAAGCCCCCGGCGTCGGCCGACTCGTTCCCGAACAGGATCAGGTCGAACGTCCCGTCGGTGGCCTCGACCACCGCGATGGCCTCGGCGAGGGCCGTCGCGGTGCGCTGCGGGTCCCAGTCCACGTCGTCGATGGGGATCAGGACGAAGTGGTGGGCACCCACGCTGGCCGCGTAGCGCAACTGCTCCTCGGCGGCCGCCGGGCCGAGGGTCATGACGGTGACCTCGCCCCCGTGGGCCTCGGTCATCTGGACGGCCTCCTCCACCGCGCACTCCTCGTGCGGGCTGGTGGTGAACCCGAGGTGGGCGGCGTCGACGGCCTGGCCGTCGGCGGTGACGTTGATGCGGGCGCCGGGCGCGGGGACGCGCTTGACGCAGACGAGGATCCTCATGGTCACCCGCTCAGGCCTTCATGCGCGAGTCGTCCGGGTCGAACACGGCGCCCGTGGACGCCACCTTCACCGGGTACAGCTCGTTCATGTACATGACCTGGAGGTCGGTGCCGGGCACGGCCAGTTCGGCGGGCAGGTACGACATCAGCAGGTGCCGGCCCACCGACGGGCCGTAGCCCGCCGAGGTGACCCGGCTGCCCCGCCCGTGGCTGTCCACGATGCGGTCTCCGGCCAGGTCCAGGATCGGCTCGTTGCCACCCATCATGTGGCGCGTCCGCCCCTGGCCATCGGTCTGGTCCTCCACGGTGAGGGTGCACATGAGCACCTCGGGGTCGCCGGCCTCCCGGGCCGCCTCATAGGCCTCCCGTCCGATGAAGTCGGCGGCCTTGAGCCGCGGGCGGGCCAGACCGGCCTCCAGCGGGTTGTACTCGCTCTCCAACTCGGCACCCATCAGGCGGTACCCCTTCTCGAGGCGGCCCGAGGAGCCGTACACCCCACCACCGGTCGGGCGGATGCCCAGGTCGGCGCCGGCTTCCATGAGGGCGTCCCACAGGGCGGGGCCGTTGTCCCACGCCGTGTAGATCTCCCATCCGGTGTCGCCCACGTACGAGATGCGGAACAACTGGACGGGAAGGCCCGCCACCTCGGCATCGATGATCGAGCCGTACGGCGAGCCGTCCTGGCTGAGGTCCTGGCCGGTCAGCTGGGACAGCACGGCCGGGGCGTTGGGGCCCCACAGGCCGAGGGTGGTCAGTTGCTTCGTGATGTTGGCGAAGGTCACCGAACCGTCGGTCGGCATGTGGCGTCGGGTCCAGAACTCGTCCCGGCCACCGTCGAACACGCCGGTGACGATGCGCATGCGATCCTCGCCGAGGCGCATCATGGTCAGGTCGGAGTGGAAGCCACCATCCGGGGTGAGCCATGGGGTGTAGATCGACCGGCCCTCGGCCACGTCGACCTTGTTGACGGCCAGGCGCTCGGCGTACCCGATGGCCCCCGGACCGGTCAGCTCGTAGATCTGGAAGGCACTCAGGTCGACCAGGCCACAGTGCTCACGCATGTTGAGGTGCTCGCCGGTGGTGATGGGGCTCCACCAGCGGTTGTCCCACTCCACCTCGCGCTCGGCCAGGTCGTACCGCTCCACCAGGTCGGCGTTACAGCCGTACCACTGCGGGCGTTCCCAGGTCCGAGCCTGGAAGAAGGTCGCGTCAAGGTCCTGCTGGCGGGAGAAGTAGGGGCCGACGTCGATGTTGCGTCGACCCTCCCACTGCTCGGCCGGATGGACGATGCCGTAGGTCTTGATGAAGTGCTCGTCGGCCCGCGACCAGATGTGCTCCTCGGTCCGCTCCCCCTCGTAGAACCGGGAGATATCGGCGCCGTGGACGTCGATGACCCTCGGGTAGCCGTAGGTCATCCACTCGGCCACCACCTGGGCCATGCCCGGACCCTCCTTGACCCACACCGCGGCGGCCGACCAGAGGTTGCGTACCTCGGTGGTCTCGCCGAGGCACGGCATGGTGTCGGGGGTGAGCGAGAGCAGGCCGTTGATGGCGTACTTGATCTCGGCGTCGCCGAGCATGTCCATCAGCTCGATGGCCGCCTCCATCTGGTCGTCGAAGTCGTCCGGGGTGAACGGCATCTCGGTCGGCGACAGTGCGGCCTCGGCGTTGGACGGAATCTCGTCCGGGTGGTGGAGGATCGCCCGGTGGCCGTATGAGCCGACCTCCATGGACCCCGAGGACTGCCGCTCGTAGCAGAAGGAGTCCATGTCACGGACGATCGGGTAGCCGATCTCGTTGTTGGTCTCGGCCAGCACGTCCATGGGGCCCACGTCGGCCATCTGGTGGACGGCCGGCACCAGCGGGATGGTGGCCCCGGCCATGTTGGCGAGGCGGTTGGACCAGACGCCGCAGGTGATGACCACGTAGTCGGCCTCGATGGTGCCCTTGTCGGTCACCACGGCGCTGACCGTGGTGACGCCGCCCTCACCCTCGGTGGTCTCGATGTCGAGTACCTCGGTGTTGGCGAACACCTGGCAGCCGGCCGTCTCGACGGCCTCGCGCCGCATCGTGGTGCCGGTCTCCAGCGAGTCGACCACCGACACCGTCGGGCAGTAGAAGCCGCCCAGGATGACGTCGTCGTTGATGAACGGCACCAGTTCGGCGACCTCGGCGGGGGTCAGCAGGTGCGCCTCGATGCCCCATGCCTTGGCCGAGGTCATTCGGCGGGTGAGCTCGTGCATCCGCTCCTCGGTGCGGGCGACCTCGATGCCACCGGAGTCCACCGACAGCTGCATGTCGCGGTACTGGTTGGCGCTCTGCTCGCCGAGCAGGGCCATCTCCTTGTTGTGGTCCACAGGGAAGATGAAGTTCGAGGCGTGGCCGGTCGAACCACCGGGGTTGGGCAGCGGGCCCTTGTCCAGCAGGACCAGGTCGGTCCAGCCCAGGCGGGCCAGGTGGCCGACAAGGCAGTTGCCCACGATGCCGGCACCGATCACGACGACGTTGGCGCGAGTCGGGAAATCACTCATTCGGTTGTACTCCTACGACACGGCCCGGAATGGCCCGACCATGGCGGGCCCGACCGGGATGGTTGGGTGGTGGCCCGACGGCGGGAGCCGAAGGCGCCGGAAGCGTACCCACGTCCCCCCGTCGATGCTGATAGAGGGGCGGCTTCACGTCGGTCAGCCCACGTGGCCGAGGGCAGCCGAGATCTCCGCGGCCGCCCACCTGACCCGGTCGGCCACGATGTCGCGCAGGGTCGGGTCGGGGAACCGGTAGCTCGGGCCGTGGCTGTGGACGGCCCCCACCACGGCGCCGGCCTGGTTGAACAGCGGGGCGGCCACCGAGTTGATGCCCTCGGAGAACTCCTCCTCCATCCAGACGAAACCGGCCTCGCGGACTACGGCCAGCCGGGCGCGGATCCTGTCCGGGCGAATGACCGACCGCGTGGTGTACCGGTCGAGCTTGCGGTCCAGGTACCGGTCGACGGCCTCGTCGGGCCAGTGGGCGAGCACGACCAGGCCCGACGGCACGATGTGCATGGGCAGGCTGACCCCGGTCCAGTCGCGCACCTGGACGGGGTTCGCGCAGTCGAACTGCCCGATGTAGTGGACGTCATAGCCCGCCGGGATGGACAGGCCCACCGCCTCGGCCACCAGGTCGACCAGGTCCTGCATGGTCGGTCGGGCCACGGCCAACAGGCTCTGCGTGGGATCCACGTTGGCCGCCATGGCGGCCACCGCCGATCCGATCCGGTAGCCGTTCTCGTCATCCAGGCGCTCGACGGCACCCAACTGTTCGAGGGTGCCCAGGAGCCGCGCCACCGTGCTGGTGGGAAGGTCGAGGCGCCTCGACAGCTCGCTGATGCCGGCTGGTTCGTCGGCCACCTCGGCCAGGATCTGGAACGCCCGATCCACGCTCTGCACGTTCTCCACCTGTGGACCCTCCCGTCCGGCCTGCCTCGGTGCTCCGGTTGCTCCGGGAACCACCGTCCGGAGGCGGGAAACCTCACTGCTGCCGAGTGGACAGCGTGTACCCGCACCGCTAGCCTTTTCCCAGCATACAGGATCTTCCCATCAGGCGGGAAACCGGTTTCCGGCAGTCCGACTACCGTGATGGAGATTCGACCGGCCCACCCGGGCACAGACGGCTGACCACGGGGCGCGCAAGCGTCCCCCGATCCGCAATGGAGCGCATCAATGGCCGAAGACACCGGTACCGAAGAAGAGATCATCCTGGCGGACCTCAACGACGAGGACCTCACCGCCCAGATGCACGATGACCTCTACGACGGCCTCGCCGACGAGATCACCGAGGGAACGAACATCCTCCTGGACCGCGGCTGGGGAGCCGACCGGGTCCTGAACGACGCCCTGGTCGAGGGCATGCGGATCGTGGGCATCGACTTCCGCGACGGCATCCTCTTCGTGCCCGAGGTGCTGCTGGCCGCCAACGCCATGAAGGCCGGCATGGCCATCCTCCGGCCCCTGCTGGCCGAAACAGGCGCCGAGCCCATCGGCAAGGTGGTCATCGGGACCGTCAAGGGCGACATCCACGACATCGGCAAGAACCTGGTCGGGATGATGCTCGAGGGCGCCGGCTTCGAGGTCATCGACCTCGGGATCAACACCGACGTCGAGGAGTTCCTCGGGGCACTCGACGAACACAAGCCGGACATCCTCGGCATGTCGGCCCTGCTGACCACGACCATGCCGTACATGAAGGTCGT